>CANNKR010000168.1 GCA_947504615.1 Gemmatimonadota bacterium
ATACGAGCGACGCCGAGGTGGATCGCGTGGTCGGCGAGATCGACGACATCCTGCGCACCGACGCATGGACGGCGTTCTCCGGGCGAGACACGACAGTCACGTAGGCGCACGCGCAGGCGGCACCTGGGGTGTTGCGCCTCGTCCATGGGGCCGGTAGCTTCGCGGCATGCCAACTCCCCCCAAGAAGCTGCGCAAACAGTACGTGAACGCCGAGTATCCCAAGCTGGTCCTCAAGTTCGAGGACGGGCACGAGATCCGGATCATGAAGGGCACCGGCAAGGCCTTTGACTGCTGGGCAGGCGAGACGATCAAGCTGATGGCGATCATCGATCCCGAAGAGCGGGAGCGCAACTTCGTGGGCGCCCTGAAGGCCGACGAGTTCGACGACGCGTGACGGTGGGCCCTCGCGTGCTCGTCCTCGCGCTATAGAAACTCCACCAGCCCCCGCACCGCGCCCACCAGCGCCGATGGCGTAAACGGCTTTTGCAGGTACGCTTCGCTGGCGCCCAGGCCGCCGCTCGCACGGATCGAATCGGAGTTGTACCCCGACATGTAGAGGACCTTCAGCCCCGGCCGCAGCCCACGCAGCCGGCTCGCCAGTTCTCTGCCCGACACGTCGGGCATGACCACGTCGGTGATCAGGAGATGGATCTTTTCCGGATGCGTCTCGTTCACCACCAGCGCTTCCGCCCCGCCCGCAGCGTCCAGCACCTCGAACCCCGCCTGCAGCAGGGCCCGCCGGATCGTCGCGCGCAGCGTGCCGTCGTCCTCGACCAGCAGGATCGTCGGCTGATCGGATGGTGGAAAGTCGCCGGTGATGGTCGGTGACTCCCCGCTGGACCGGCGAACCGATTCGCTGGCGGCCCGCGGCAGGTAGACGCGCACGGTGGTTCCCATGCCGGCCACGCTGGCAATCGCGATGCCTCCGCCCAGCTGACGCGCCATCGCGTAGGCCGTGGCGAGTCCCAGGCCCTGATGGCGACCGTCATCGTGGGTCGTGAAGAACGGCTCGAACGCGCGCGTGACCGTCTCGGGGGTCATGCCTTCCCCTGTGTCCGACACCGCCAGCAGCACGTACTCGCCCGGCCGGATGCGCGCGTCGCCCACCGCCGTATCGCGGTCGAGCTGCACGGGCGTACACTCGATGGTCAACGTGCCGCCATGGGGCATGGCATCGCAGGCGTTTTGTGCGAGCTGGTCCAGCAGCTGACGCAGCTGGTCGGGATCCACGGCCACGTACGACTCCTCGTGGCTGATCGCGCTTTCCACGCTGATGTGCGGGTCGACCCGGTCCCGGATCTCGGGAATCGTCCCCTGCAGCGCGGCGCCCATCTCGACGCGCTGCACCTTCCGCTGCGGGCGTCGTCCCAGCCCCAGCAACTGGTGCGTGAGTTCCCGCGCCTTGGCGGTGGCGCCCACGATGGCCTCCACGTCGGCGCGCATCTGTGACCCGTCCGGTGCGTCGTCCAGCAGGAACTCGGCCGACGTCAGGATTGTCGCCAGCACATTGTTGAAGTCGTGCGCAATGCCCCCGGCCAGCCGCCACGCGGTGTCGAGTGTTTGCGACTGCTGGAACTGCCGGTCGAGCGCGCGCTGCTGGCTGGTGTCGGCCACCAGCTTGATGGCGCCGGTGATGCGCCCGTCTGCGTCGTGGATGGGGGCGACCGACACGTTCACGTCGATCAGCCGGCCGTCCCGTCGCGCGCGTCGCGTCGGGTACGCGTCAAAGCGCTTGCCCGCGTTGATCGCGTTCCACAGCAGGTCGCGCTCCTCGGGCTGCCCCTCGGGCAGGATCGGCAGCGCCGTGCCCAGCACTTCCTCGGCCTTCCAGTCGAAGATGCGCTCCGCGGCGGCGTTCCAGCTGCGCACGATCAGCGCCGTATCCACCGTGATGATGGCCAGCGGGGAGGCCGCCACGAGGGCGCGCATCCACGAATCCTGCTCACCGAGCAGCTGCTCCATCTTCTTGCGCCAGCGCAGGTCGCGCGCATGCGCGATGACGCGCGGCGGCTCGGTGGTGCGGTCCAGCCAGCCCTGCACCTCGACGGGAATCCACTCGCCTTCCGCCGTGAGCAGCCGAACGTCGATGTACCAGGCGGGCTGCGACCCGGCGAGTTCGGCGGCGAGCGCTCGACGCGCCGCCTCGTGGTCGTCGGGGTGGATGAACTGAAAGGCCGACTGGCCGAGTAACTGGGCCGGCTCGAAGCGCATGACGCGCTGCAACGACGGCGAGACGTACGTCAGGCACCCCTCGTGGTCGATCACCACGATGAAGTCCTGCGACGCTTCGACCAGCGTGCGGAAGAATTGGTCGTCGCGGCCCGGCGTCGGGCCGCCCAGTGGGGTGGTCATGGCTCCTGAAGATAAGTCGGGATGGGAACCTCCGCATTGCGAAGCGGGGCGGCAATTGTCAGAGTGCGCCCCGCGATGTATGCTGGAGGTGTGGACGACCTCGCGCCCGCCGTCCGTTGGTCCCCTGCCGTCGCGGCTGCGTGCCGCGACCGCGCCGTCGTCGCCCTCGAAAGTTCCGTGCTGGCCCAGGGGTTGCCGGTGCCCGCCAATCGCGAGGCCGATCATCGCATGCGCGCGGCGGTCGTTGCACAGGGCGCCGTCCCCGCCGTCGTTGCCGTGGTGCGCGGCGTGGCCACGATCGGTCTCGAGGGGGACGATCTCGAGCGATTCCTGCGGCGCGACGGCGTTCGCAAGGTGTCGGCGCGCGACCTCGGGTGGGCCGCGGCTCGCAGGCTGGATGGCGCCACGACCGTCGCCGCCACGCTTGCTCTCTGCACGGTGGCCGGCGTGGAGGTCTTTGCCACGGGGGGCATCGGCGGGGTGCACCGCGAGAGTCCGTTTGACGAATCGGCGGACCTGCTCGAACTCGCCCGATCGCCCGTCATCACCATCTGTGCCGGCGCCAAGTCCATACTCGACCTGCCGGCCACGCTCGAGCGACTGGAAAGCTACGGCGTGGCGGTGATCGGATTCGGCACCGACGAGTTTCCCGGCTTCTTCACGCGCGGCACCGGGCTGCGGCTTTCGGCGTCCACCGACGATCCGTCCGAGATTGCGCGTGCGTTTCGCGCGCAGCGCCGGCTGGGGCGTCCGGGGGCGCTGCTCGTGGTGCAACCGCCCCCTGCGGCCGCTGCCCTCGATGCGTCGCTCGTCGATGCGGCCGTGGAGGGTGCCCTGCGCGATGCACGTCAGGCGGGGATCGTCGGCCCGGCCGTCACGCCGTTCCTGCTGGCGGCGGTCGAACGCGGGACGGCCGGCGCATCGTTGCAGGCCAACCTCGCATTGCTCGAGTCCAACGCGGCGCTGGCCGCGCGCATCGCCGTCGCGTGCAGGGAGGCCCCATAGGGCCGCCGAGGTGCGCCCCCTGTTGAATCCACCGTTCGCGCAGGTTTAGCTTGCTGGTCACCCTCACCCGGCGCAGGAGGTCAGTCGAACGATGTCATCCGCGTTCCTGAGTTCCGAAGAGTACGACGAACGTGCGCACCAGATGTACAACGAGGGGAATTTCGACCAGGCGCTCGCCACCCTTCGCGAAGGGCTGGCACTGTACCCCAACGCCGTCGAGCTCCACATCGGGGTGGGGTACGCGCGCCTGGCCCGCGACGAGTTCGCCTGGGCGCGGCGCAGCTTTGAGGAGGCGCTCGTCCTCGAACCCGAGCACGAGGATGGCCTCGCCGGGCTGGGCGAGACCCTGCTCAAGTTCGGACAGGCGGACGCGGCGAAGAAGACCTTTGCCCTCATCCGCGCGCTCGGCTACGACGATGACATCGAGCTGATGCTCCAGGTGGGGCGCGCCCTCTTTCGTGACAATGAAATGGACGAGGCGCTCGAGTACTTCGAGGTGGCCGTGCGCCAGGCACCCGACAACGCCGAGGCCGTGGCGCTGATCGGGTACGCCCAGCATCGTCTGGGGCGCGATGACGATGCGGTCGAGACGCTGCGTCGCGCGCTCAAGATTGACGCCGACTTCGCGGAAGCGCGCATCTACCTGGGCAACCTGCTGTATGATCGCGGCGACTACGACTCGGCGCTCTACCAGCTGGACCGCACCGAGCCGGACGACCACTGGGACGAACTGGGCATCTGGCGCCTGCTCGAACTGCGCAAGTCGCACCTTCGCATCGCCGAGGGCGATCCGTCGTTCGAGCCGTGGGAGACGCGCCTGGCCGAGCTGTCACCGGCGGCGGACGTCACCGAGGAGCTGCTGCTCGATCTCGAAACGCGCTTCAACGAGGAGGACGAGCGCGCGGCGCGCGAACAGCTGGAGCTGTTCGGCTCGTTGCTGGGCGGGCTCACCGGCGATCTCACGGCGAACGCGTCGCATTGCGTGGCCTTCGGTGACGGGCGCAGCTACGATGGCACGTGGGATGAGATCGTGCAGCAGCTGCACGCCGAGAGTTCGTCGGCGGAGACCCGGTCACTCCTGGAGTTCATGCAGAGCGAGGCACGCCGCGGCTTCGCGCTGACCGGGATGCTCATTCCGACGGTCGACGCCGAAAGTTTCCTGCGCGGCAGCGCCGACGCGGGCCTCTTGCGCATCGTCCACTGACGGCCCCCGCCCCCCGAACCGCCCGATGAGCCCCCCCCACCTGCTCGACACGGTGCTCGCGTCCGACCGCGTGCACCGCCACCAGCTCGCCAATGGGCTCACGCTGCTCGTCGCGCCCGACGATCGCGTCCCCGTGGTCGCCGTCGTCACCTGGGTGAAGGCCGGCTACTTCGACGAGCCCGACGACGTGGCCGGGGTGTCGCACGTGCTCGAGCACATGTACTTCAAGGGCACCCCGACGCGCGGGGTCGGTGAGATCGCCAAGCAGACCAAGGCGCAGGGCGGTCACCTGAACGCCGGCACGATCTACGATCACACGAGCTACTACACGGTGCTGCCCGCGTCGGGCTTCGCCGCTGGGCTCGAGATCCAGGCCGATGCGTACGCCAACTCGCTCATCGACGCCGACGAACTCGCGCGCGAGATCGAGGTGATCGTCGAGGAAGCCAAGCGGAAGGCCGACAGTGCACACGCGGTGGCCAGCGAGACGCTGTTCGAACTGCTGCACGATACGCATCGGATGCGCCGCTGGCGCATTGGGCGCGAAGCGACGCTGCGCGCCCTCACGCGCGACCACGTGCATGGGTTCTACCGCCGCTACTACCAGCCCGGCAACACGGTGATGGCCATCGCCGGCGACGTCGATGTGGACGACGCCGTCCGCCGCGTCGAACGCCTCTACGGCGCGATGCCCAATGCGCCGGTCGTGCGCGACCGGGGCCCCCAGGAGCCCGCGCGCCGCGACTTCCGCCTGCGTGAATGGAGCGGCGACATTGCGCAGGCCGAACTGGCCATCGGCTGGCGTACGCCACCGCTGGCCAGCCCCGACGCGCCGCGCCTGGACGTCATCGCCAGCGTGCTGTCCGCTGGGCGATCGTCGCGCCTGTACCGCGCCGTGCGCGAGCGGCAGCTGGTATCGAGCATTTCGGCATACCAGTACGCGCCGGTGGACCTCGGGGTCTTTGTGGTGCACGCGACCGCGCGCCCCGACCGGGTGCTCGATGGCGCGGCTGCGGCGTGGGATCAGCTGGCGCGCGTGCGCGCCGGCGACGTCACCGAGGGCGAACTCGACCGCATTCGCCGGGTGCACGCCGCACAGTGGCTGCGCCGTCTCGAGACGATGGAAGGGCGCGCCAACCATCTGGCTTCGTGGGAAGCGCTCGGCGACTGGCAGCAGGCCGGCGCGTACTTCGATGCGATGCAGCAGGCATCGCCCGCCGATGTCGCCGATACGGCGCGACGCCTGCTCGATCCCGATGCGGCGGCGGTCATCATCTACCGTCCCAACGGGTCGGCCGCGGTCAGCGCCGACGCGCCCTCACTGCGTGCCGCCCTCGATGCGGCCTCACCGCCCGCGCTGTCTCCGGGTGCCCCGGGGCCTGCGGCGGCCGTCGCGCGGGCAGAGGTGCGCGCGGAGCGCGAAGTGGCTGGCGTCCGCGTCTACCACACGGCATCGGGCGTCCCCGTGCTCGTGCGCCGCACGCCGCGGGCACCCATCGCGTATGCGGGCGTCTTCGTGCGCGCCGGGGTGGTGGTCGAAGCGCCGTCATTGCTTGGCGTCTCCCGAATCGTGACCAGCGCCTCGCTCAAGGGCACGCGCACGCGTGACGCGGCGCGCCTGGCGGAGGAGAGCGAGCGTCTCGGAGCCGCGCTTGGCGCGGGCGCGGGCGCCGAGACGATGCAGTGGACGCTCTCGGTGCCCGTGGCGGAACTCGGCGGGGCGCTCGCCCTGCTTGCCGACGTCGTGCAGGCGCCGACATTCCCGGACGACGCGCTGGCGAACGAACGCATCGTCGCGCTTGCCAACATCGCGCAACTGCGCGACGACATGTATCGCTATCCCATGCACCTCGCCACGCAGGCGACGTGGGGTGTGCATCCCTATGCGCGCTCGGCGCTCGGCACCGAGGCGACGCTCGGCGCCCTCCGCGCTGAGGACCTGCGCGCGTGGCATCGCGAGGCCGTGCTGGCCAGCGAGCAGGTCATCGTGATCGTCGGCGACGAAGATCCTGACGCACTCGCCGCGATGGCCGCCGGCGCGTTCGGAGCGCTCACGCCGGCGCCGCGCCGGCTGGTGGACGCTCCGACGTGGCCCGAGGTCGGCGGCATCAACGCCGAGCAGCGCGACAAGGCGCAGACGGCGCTGGTGCTGGCGTATCCCGGGCCGGCCCGCGACGATGTCCGTCGCATCGACGCCGCCCTGCTGGCCGGTGTGGCCAGTGGGCTGGGTGGACGGTTCTTCGAGGCGCTGCGTGATCGCCAGTCGCTGGCGTACACGGTGATCGCCTCGCCCATGGTGCGGCCGCTCGCCGGGCAGTTCGTGGCCTACATCGCCACGTCACCGGAGAAGGAGGAGCAGGCGCGGCGCGGCCTCCTGCAGGAGATCGAGAAGTTGCGTGAGGCGCCCGTGACCGACGATGAACTGGAGCGTGCGCGCACCTTCGCGCTGGGGAGCTGGGCCATCCGGCAGGAGAGCGGTGGTGCCGTGATGGGCGACATCGCCGACGCGTGGATGTTTGGCTCGCTCGAGGAACTCCCCGCGTTCGAGGCGCACGTGCGTGCGGTGACCGCGGCCGACCTGCAGTCGGTGGCCGTCGAGTACTTCGATGCCGCGCGCCGCGTGGAAGGGGCCGTGCGCGGCGTGGCGGGGCGTAGCGTATAGGGAGGGAGATCGCACGACCGCACGATCGCGAGAGCGCACGTGCGCACGTGCGCTCGTGCGCTCGTGCGCTCCTGCGCTCCTGCGCTCCTGCGCTCCTGCGCTCTCTCCTCCTCTCTACCTCCGCTCCCTCGGCAAAAACCCCATCGCCCGGTTCCGCCAGCGCACGAACGG
>CANNKR010000169.1 GCA_947504615.1 Gemmatimonadota bacterium
ACTGGGCGGCTACTGTCCGGGCACGTGCGTGGTCGGCGCTGGCGAGGGACGCAAGGACGCCCTCTGGTCGATCGGCGGTGGCCTGCTGGGGGCGCTGGTGTTCACGCTCGTGTTCGAACGCCTCATTGCGCCCCTCATGAAGCTGGCCGACTATGGCAAGATCACGCTGGCCGACGTGCTGCACCTGCCCGCCGTGGGTGTCGCGCTCGGGCTTGGCGTGCTCTTCCTTGGCATCGTGTACGTGCTGCCGACGGTGGTGAAGAAGGGCTGACCTGGCATGCGGCACCACGGCACGGGCCCGGGGGTATGTGCATACACTAGCGTATGCACGTTCAGGAATATATACTACGCAGGGCGATGCACCAGGATTACCCCTGTTCCCGTGTGAGGATAACCCGCTTACCTTATGTGTATGTCCTCCCGCTCCCGCACGCGCGCCAAGCGCGCCCCGACGCCCGAACTGTTGTCGCTGATCGCCGCGCGCTTCCGCGCACTGGCCGAACCCGCGCGGCTCGCCATCCTGCACGCCCTCGAGGGTCAGGAGCGGACGGTGACCGAACTGGTGGAGGCCACCGGACTGGGGCAGGGCAATTTGTCCAAGCACCTGCAGCAGTTGCACGCCGGCGGGTTCGTCAGCCGCCGACGGGACGGATTGTTCGTGTACTACGAGCTGGCCGACCGGAACGTGCTTGCATTGTGCGAGATCATGTGCGGCCGCCTGGAGTCCGACCTGGTCACGTCGCACAAGATCGTGTCGACGAGGTAGGGGAGGTGCCGCGGCGGCGCCGCGGCGCGAACGCATGAGCGCATGAGCGCGCGAGCGCATGAACGGACGAACGCACGAACGCACGAAGCGCTGGGACATTCTGTCCTGGCGCTTCGTGTATGGGTGAGGATCAACGAGGGCTGCGGATCGGAGGCGCCTCCGTGACGTCCCTGGTGACGAGGGGGGTTGCATTTTACTATACTACCGAGTAGTAATATAGTAGAATAATAACCCGGGCGACGCCCACGGCGTCGTACCGATTCAGGCACTCCCGACCCATGCCCTCAATGATCAGACGGTTGCTCCTCGCGGCCGCTCTCGCCGGCGCAGTCCCTGCCGCCGCGCAGACCGCCCCGCCAATTGCCACGCCGAACGCTCGGCTCACCCTCGCGGACGCCCTGCGCCGCGCCGATCGCGCGGCCTACGCCAACCGCGGCGCCCGCGCCGCGGCCGACGCCCAGCGTGCCACCGCGGCCGGCGCCCTGCGTGGCGTACTCCCTGCCGTGGGCGCCGACGCCTCGTTGCTGCGCACGACCGACCCCATCAACGCCTTTGGGTTCGCGCTCAAGCAGCGCGGGGTCTCGATGGCCTCCTTCGCGCCGACGTCGCTCAACGACCCGGCCGCCATTTCCAACTATGCGGCAGGATTCACGCTCCAGCAGCCGATCATCAACGGCGACGCCTGGGCCGGCCTGCGCGCAGCCCGCGCCGGCGCCGCCGCGTCCGAGTCGCAGGCGGAATGGACGCGCCTGACGACGCGCGCCAACGTGGTGCAGGCCTACTACGGGGCCGTGCTGGCCCGTGAACTGGCCAGCACGATGCGCGCCGCCGAGCGCGCGGCGCATGAACATGTGCGCGCCGCCGACCTGGCCGTCACCAATGGGCTGGTGACGCGCTCGGATGCGTTGCTCGCCCGTGTGCGCGCCGGTGAAATCGAGGCCCAGCGCCTCGACGCCGAATCGCAGGCGCGCCTGGCGCGCGTGCAACTGGCGCTGCTCCTCGGCACGCCCGGCGACTCGGCGTTTTCGCTGCCCGACACCCTGCCCGTGGCCGCCGGCGTGCGCGTGGAGCGCACCGACGTGACCAGCCGCGCCGACGTGAACGCGGCCGACAAGGCGCGTCAGGCGGCGCAGCTCGACGTGCGCCGGGCCCAGGCCTCGCTGTTGCCGCGGCTGAACGGCTTTGCGCGGTACGAATGGAACTCACCCGATCGCCCGGCTGCCGGCCGTCCCATGTGGACGCTGGGCGCGGTGCTGTCGTGGTCGCCCTTCGGAGGCGGCGCGGAACTGGCCGACGTGCGTGGTGCCGCGGCGCGTGCGCGTGGTGCCGACGCGCAGGCCGAGGGGGCCCGTGCGGCGGCCGCACTCGAACGGCAAAGTGCCGACGAAGCCTGGCAAGTGGCTGCGGCCCGCGCGGTGATCGCCGACACGGCGGTAACGCAGTCCGATGAAGCCCTGCGCATCGTGCGCAAGAAGTATCAGGGCGGACTCTCGGCCATCAGCGAACTGCTCGATGCCTCCGCCGCCAACACGCAGGCCCGCCTGATGCGTTCCGACGCCCGCTTTCGCCTGATCGCTGCCGCCGCCGCGCGGCTCCGTGCGTGGGGTGGCGATCCGGCCACGCTCGCATCACTCGACTCTGACATTCGCTGAGATCAATGCCCATGCATAGCCAGATCACGTTCCGCCTCGCTGTCATCCCGGCGATTCTCCTCGCCGCGGCCTGCGGTGGTGGAGACAAGACGGCTTCGGCGACGAAGCCGGCCGCCGAGACCAGCGCCTCCATCGCGGTGGTCGACACCACACGCGCGGCGATCTTTGAAGCCTCGGGCGTCGCGCAACCGATGTCGGACGCCACGGTCAGCACCAAGCTGATGGGCGCCGTCACCGCGGTGCTGGTCAACGAAGGGGCGCACGTGGCGGCCGGCGCGCCGCTGGTACGCCTCGACGCGGCCGATCTCGATGCCAAGTCGCGGCAGGCCGCAGCCGGTATCGCCGCGGCCGACGCCGCGCATCGCGAAGCGCAGGCACAGGCCACGCGCATTCGTGCGCTCTATGCGGACAGCGCCGCGCCGCGCGCGCAGCTCGATGCCGTGGAGGCCGGGCTGGCTCGGGCCACGGCCGGACTCGAAGCCGCGCGTGCGGGCGAGTCGGAACTCACCGCCGTGCGCGCCTATGGCGTGCTGCGCGCACCGTTTGCCGGCGTCGTCACGCATCGATTCGTCGATGTCGGTGACTTCGCGGCTCCGGGCGCTCCGCTGGTCACGGTGCAGGACGCCTCGCGTTTGCGCATCACCGCCGCCCTTCCCGCCGCGATGGCCCTGCGCGTGAAGGCCGGCATGCGGCTGGCCGCGCGCATCGAGGGGGTGACGGTGCAGGCCATCGTTGAGGGTGTGGTGCCGTCGGCGGCGACGATGTACACGGTCAATGCCATTGTGAACAATCACGACGGCAAACTGCCATCGGGTGGCGCCGCAGTGCTCGCGGTGCCGTCCGGCGCAGCCGAGCAGGTGTTGCTGGTGCCGATGGACGCGGTGGTGCGTGAAGGGGACCTGACCGGCGTGCGCGTGGTGCGTGACGGGCGCGGCGAGTTGCGCTGGGTGCGCCTGGGCGACACGCAGGGCGCTCGCGTGGTGGTGTTGAGTGGCCTCAAGGCGGGCGAGCGCGTCGCGCTTCCCGCTGCCGGGCGCTGACCGTGGGCATCGCCGGACGCGTTGCCCGTTCCTTCCTGACGTCGAAGCTCACGCCGCTCGTCACCCTGGCCTCGCTGGCCGTGGGAGCGCTCGGCCTGATGGCGACGCCACGGGAAGAAGAGCCCCAGATCTCGGTGCCGATGGTGGATGTCGTCGTCGCGATGCCGGGCGCCGGACCGAAGGAAGTGGAGAATCACGTCGTACGCCCACTGGAACGGCGCATGTGGGAGTTGCCGGGCGTGGACCACGTGTACGCGATGAGCGGCGACGGTTACGCCGTGGTGACGGTGCGCTTCAAGGTGGGTGAGGACCAGGAACGGTCCGTGGTGCGCGTGCACGCCAAGATCCTGTCGGGCATGGACCAGATCCCCGCCGGCGTGCTGCCACCCATCGTCAAGCCGCACGCCATCGACGACGTGCCGATCTTGGCGCTCACGCTGCACGGTACGACCACGGACATCAATGCGCTGCGTCAGGTGGCGCTGCACCTCGAGGATGAGATGCGCACCGTGATCGACGTCTCCGAGACGTCGGTCATCGGCGGGCATCCCAAGGAAATCACGGTATCGATGAACGCCGCGCGCCTGGCGGCGGCCGGTGTCACGCCGGGTGAAGTGGCCGCGGCGCTGCAGGGGGCCAACGGGCGACTGCAGGCTGGCGAGTACAGCGCCGGCAACTCGGTGTACCGGGTGAGCGTCGGGGCCGGGCTCGTCACCGCGGCCGATGTCGGCCGCGTGGTGGTGAGCACGCGCGGCGGTGCCCCGGTGTACGTGGGGACCGTGGCCGACGTGCGCGAAGGGTTCGCGGAGCCCGGCAACTACGTGGCGCACCTGGCTGGCGAGAAGCCGGCCGAGGCGGCGGTCACGATCAGCGTGGCCAAGCGGCATGGCGCCAACGCGACGAAAGTGGCGGAAGAGGTGCTGCAGCGCGTCGAGGCGTCGCGTGAGCGCCTGCTGCCGGCGGGCGTGACCTACGACGTGACGCGCAACTACGGCGAGACGGCGGCGGAGAAGGCGGCCGAACTGATCCTGCACCTGATTATCGCCACGCTTTCGGTGACGCTGCTCATCGGCATCTTCCTCGGATGGCGCGAGGCGCTGGTGGTGCTGGTAGCAGTACCGGTGACGCTCGCCCTGACGCTCTTTGCCTACTATGCGCTGGGATATACGCTCAATCGGATCACGCTGTTCGCGCTGATCTTCTCCATTGGCATCCTGGTGGACGATGCCATCGTGGTGGTGGAGAACATCTACCGGCACCTGCAGATGGGGCGCGTGAGTGCCGAGGATGCGGCGGTCGAGGGCGTGGACGAGGTGGGCAATCCGACCATCCTGGCAACGTTCACGGTGATCGCGGCCATCCTCCCGATGGCGTTCGTGTCGGGGCTGATGGGGCCGTACATGCGTCCCATTCCGGTGGGTGCGTCGGTGGCGATGCTGGCTTCGCTCGGCGTGGCCTTCATCGTCACGCCGTGGCTGGCGCTGCGGCTGCTGCGCGGGCACGTGAAGCCGCTGGCCGCACCGGTGCCCGGACGCGAGCATGAGCCGGAGGAACGGTCGAAGTTCGCCGCGTTCTATGCGGGGATCATGGAGCCGCTGATGAACGACCGTGGCCTCCGTCGCCGCTTCTACGCAGGCATCGGCGTGCTGCTGCTCGGGTCGGTGGCGCTTGTGGGCTTCAAGCTGGTGCAGGTGAAGATGCTGCCCTTCGACAACAAGTCGGAGTTCCAGGTGGTGCTCGACTTCCCCGAGGGGACCACGCTCGAGACCTCGCAGGCGGCGGCGCAGCAGATCGCCGAGTATTTGCGTGGCGTTCCCGAGGTGGTGACGACGCAGGTGTATGCCGGCACGGCGGCGCCGTTCAATTTCAACGGGCTGGTGCGCCACTACTTCATGCGGCGCGGCGCCAACGTGGCCGATCTGCAGGTGAACCTGAAGCCCAAGGGCGACCGGTCGCGGCAGAGTCACGAGATCGCGGTGGCCGTGCGGCCGACCGTGGACTCGATTGCCCGGACGTTCGGCGCGCGCGCCAAGGTCGCGGAGATCCCGCCGGGACCGCCGGTGCTCTCGACGCTCGTCGCCGAGATCTACGCACCCACCGACTCGCTGCGTCTCGTCGCAGCCGAGCAGGTGAAGCACATCATGGAAACCACGCCGGGCGTGGTGGACGTGGACTGGAGCATCGACGCACCGGGCGCGCAGAAGCGCTTCCGCGTGGACCGCGTGCGTGCCGCGCAGGATGGCGCCAGCGTGGAACAGATTGCGCGCACGCTGTATCTGGCGCTCAACGGCGCGGCGGTGGGTGCGGCCGCATCGGAGAACGCCCGCGAGGGTGTCGCCATCGTGCCGCGGCTCGCGGTGCGTGACCGGTCATCCGAAGCCGCACTGCTCAGCCTGCCGGTGGCCACGCAGTTCGGTCCGCGGCCGCTGGCGCGCTACGTGTCCGTGGATTCTCTGACCATCGAGAGCACGCGGATGCGGCGCAACCTGCGCCCGGTGGTGTACGTGACCGGCGACGTCGCCGGATCGGTGGAAGCGCCGGTGTACGCGATCCTGGCCATGAACAAGCGGGTGGACTCGCTGCGCGTGCAGGGGGCGCAGATCCACCGCTACAACTCCGTGCAGCCCGACCGGCTGGACGAGGTGGCGCTCAAGTGGGACGGTGAATGGCAGGTGACCATCGAGGTCTTCCGCGATCTCGGTCTCGCCTTCGCCATCGTGCTGGTGCTCATCTATGTGCTGGTGGTCGGCTGGTTCCAGTCGTTCACCATCCCGCTGGTGATCATGGCGCCCATTCCGCTGACGCTCATCGGCATCCTGCCGGGCCACGCGCTGACGGGGGCGTTCTTCACGGCGACGTCGATGATCGGCATGATCGCGCTGGCAGGCATCATCGTGCGCAACTCCATCCTGCTGGTGGACTTCATTCAGCTGGCGCAGGCCCGCGGGCGCTCGTTGCGCGATGCGGTGCTGGAGGCGGGTGCGGTGCGGTTCCGTCCCATCGCGCTGACCGCCGCGGCCGTGGTCGCGGGCGGCATCGTGATGGTGCTCGATCCAATCTTCCAGGGACTCGCCGTCGCGCTGATCAGCGGCGCGATCGTGGCGACCCTGCTCACCATGGTGGTCGTGCCGCTGCTCTTCTGGGAGCTGCAACGCTCGGCCGAGGAGGAGCGCTGATGCGCATGTTCTGGATCATCTATGTCGGTCCGCGGAAGGCGCGTGTGGCCGAGACCCTGCTGGCGCACGGGGCGCCGGGTTACACGGAGTTTCCGCACGCGCACGGCGCGGGGGCCCACGGGCGGATCGAGGGGACGCGCGCCTGGCCGGGCGAGGAGTCCGTCTTCACCTCCGTCATCCCGATTGACCGCTCTAAGAGCGTCGCCGACGGCCTTGTCGCGTTGCAGGCCGAGCTTGATTCGGGGGAGCGCCTGCACTTTGCCGTACTTCCTGTCGAACAATTCTGCTGACCACTTCGAGGACCGTCCCATGTGCAATGACGCCGTCATCCGCCGCTTCGCCGGCACGTTCATCCTGCTCAGCCTCGCCCTGGCGTGGTGGGTGAGCCCCAACTGGCTCTGGTTCACCGCGTTCGTGGGGGCCAACCTGCTGCAGTCGAGCTTCACCAAGTTCTGCCCGTTGGAGAAGATCCTGGCGTACTTCGGGCTGATGGGGTGCAAGAAGGTGGCATAGCTGGTCTCCTGTGCCCGGCCGGTTTCGGTTCATTTAACGCGGAGACCGGAGGTGCATGGAGGGCCACGGAGTACTGCAACAAAAATTCAAAGGGGCTCGGCGGACAGTACCGTCCGCCCCGGCCCCAAAGAAAAGCAGTGGCCGTACTCCGTGGCCCTCCGTTTCCTCCGGTCTCCGTGTTGAAAGAAACCGATCGTTGGGCTGGGATCTGTGTTTTGTTCAACAC
>CANNKR010000170.1 GCA_947504615.1 Gemmatimonadota bacterium
CGGCGGCAATGCGCTCCAGGCCGGCGCCCGTGTCCACCGACGGCTTGGGGAGCGGCACCATCGTGCCATCCGCCTGCCGGTCGAACTGCATGAAGACCAGGTTCCAGATTTCCAGGAACCGCCCGGCCTCAGCGCCCTCGACGAAGGCGTCGAGCGAGTAGTCCGTCAGGTCGGTGCGCGTCCATTCCCCGCTGGCCTCAACCGGAAAGGCCCAGTCCTTGGCGACGTGCGCGAGGTCCACATAGATCTCGGTGCACGGCCCGCACGGGCCCGTGTCGGCCATCTGCCAGAAGTTGTCCTTGGCACCCAGTCCGTAGATGCGCGACTCGGGCAAGCCGGTGACTTCCTTCCAGAGTTGCCGCGCCTCGTCGTCTTCGTGGAACACCGTCACGCGCAGGTGCTCCTTGGGGATCTTCAGCGTCTCGGTGACGAACTCCCAGCCGAAGCGGATCGCGTCGCGCTTGAAATAGTCGCCGAACGAGAAGTTGCCGAGCATCTCGAAGAAGGTGTGATGGCGCGCCGTGTGCCCCACCTGCTCGAGGTCGTTGTGCTTGCCTCCGGCACGCACGCACTTCTGCGCCGTGGTCGCGCGGCGCTTCCCCTCCGGGGGGTCTTCCATGCCCAGAAAGACCTTCTTGAACTGCACCATCCCCGCGTTGGTGAACAGCAGGGTGGGATCGTCGCCCGGGACGAGTGACGACGACTCGCGAATGACGTGCGCGTGATTCGCGAAATAGTCGAGGAACGCCTGGCGGATGTCAGCGGCTTGCATAGTGCGGGAAATCTATCGACGGAGAGGAGGGAGCTCTAGCGGGGGGGACTCAGTGCGGGGTGCGGGGTGGCGAGTGCAGGTGGTGGGAGCGGGTGCTCCGCGCACTCAACACCGCCGCGCTGCGTGCGCTGCAAGTACCACCGCCCCCAGGAGCACCACCGCGGACAGCTGGTGGAGCGCCGCGATGGCCACCGGCACCGACAGCAGCAGCGTCGCGATCCCCAGCCCCACCTGCACGCTGGCAACCAGCGCCACGTTGCGCTGGGCCTTCACCACCAGCGAGGGCGCATGCTTCGCCCGCGCCGCCAGCCAGAGGGCGAAGGCGGCGCACACCGTCATGAGGGCCAGCACCCGGTGATGGAACTGCGCGGCCACGGGGTTCTCGAATGCATTCGCCAGGAAACCGACCGGCAGCCAGTACCCCGGCGGCACGATCTGCCCACCCATGAGCGGGAAGGTGTTGTAGATGGTCCCGGCCCGTAGCCCAGCCACAAATCCACCGGTCAGAATCACCCCGAACGTCCAGAGCGCAAAAGCGTCGGCGAGGCGCGCCCAGCCACCGGTGTCCCGTGGCGGCGCGGCCCCGTCGCGCGCCGCGCGCAGCGACGCCGACGACCAGAGCGCGACGACCAGAATCACCAGCGCGAGCCCAAGGTGCGCGACCAACCGGTACTGGCTGACGTTGGTTCGGCCGCTCAGCCCCGACGCCACCATGTACCACCCCAGCACCCCCTGCGCGGCCACCAGCAGCGGCAGTGCCGCCAGTCGGATCCGATAGATAGCCGGCAGCTGCCGCCGCGCCAGGAACCAGAAGTACGGCACGGCGATGACCAGCCCCACGAGCCGAGCGATGAGTCGGTGTACCCACTCCCACCAGAAGAGCGCCTTGAATGCGCCCAGGGTGATGCCCCGGTGCACCGTCTGCGCCTGCGGGATTTGCAGGTAACTCTGGAAGGCGGCCCCCCAATCGGCAGCGCTCAGCGGCGGCAGTACGCCAGACACGGGCTTCCAGACGGTGATCGACAGCCCGCTCTCGGTCAGGCGGGTAATGCCGGCCACGACGACAGCCAAGGCCACGGCCGCTACGGTGGCGTCCAGCCAGGTGATGACGGCGCGGGTGCGCGGAGCGGTGTTGGTCATGCCGGAAGTTAGCGACAGAAAGGGCCCGGCGGCCTGCGTCGAGCTACTCGGACGCGGCGCGCTCGGCGAGTAGCGTGCGCACCACAGCGGCGATGTCGGCGCTGTCGTACCCCCGCCGAACCAGGTAGCCGTGCAGCCGGCGCTTCACCGTCTCGGGATCCTGCCCGCCAAGCACCGACAGCTTCTTGCGCGCCGCGGCCTCGAGCAACGCACGCTCGTCCACCGACTCTTCGTCCATCACCTCGGCAATGGCCGCATCGGCCATGGGGCGCGCGACGCCGCGGCGCGAGAGTTCCTGCGCCAGACGGCGGCGCGACATCCCTTTCCCAAGAGCGCGCGAACGCGTGAACGCCCGCGCGAACTGCGAGTCGTCGATCGCGCCGATTTCCGTGAGGCGGGCGACGGCATCAGCCACATCGGCCTGCTCAAAGCCGCGCTGCAGCAGCCAGCGCTCCAGCTCGTGGGCGCTTCGCGCGCGGCGTCCCAAGGCGGCAGCCGCGCGGTCGAACGCCTCGAGCTTGCGGGCCGCCACGAGCAGGCGGTTGCTCAGCTCTTCATCGATCTCACTGCCGACCTTCAACTGCGCGTCCAGAATAAACGCCGCGTTGACGGTGGCGACGCTCTTCCCATCCACCTGGACGGCGTAGCGTCCCGGCTTGCGGGGATGCTCGCGCAGGGCGGTGATCTTGCCACCGACCAGCCCGGGCACACGAAACTCGGCCGTATCGCTTGGCTCGTCGGGGGCCCCCGCCAATGGCGGGGGCTTGGGTTTGGTCCAGCTGAACATGAGTGACCTGAGGTTGTTATTCGTATGGCTTACGGCGTACGGCGTACAGCCGGCGGCTGCAGTTCAAACACTCAAGCAGCCGTGGGCTGTACGCTCTACGTTCTACGCCGTCAGCCAACTGCCGAAAAAGAGCACCGGGGGGCCACCCGGGTGCAGATCGGGGATTCCGGGCCCCGACCGTACACCAAGATCGACCCCCCGGCGCAAACTCACGGGGTTAAAAAGTGCCCACCCCTATTCCTCTGACGCGTCCTCGACGGCGACTTCCACCCCAATGCCGAGCACCGTCTTGACCTTGCCCTCGATATCCGCCATCACGGCCGGATTGTCCTTGAGGAACATCTTGGCGTTCTCACGCCCCTGCCCGATGCGCTGGTTGTTGTAGCTGTACCAGGCGCCGGACTTCTCGATGATCCCGCTCTCGGCGCCGATGTCCACCAGCAACGAGACGTGCGAAATGCCCTCGGCGTACATGATGTCGAACTCCGCCTGCTTGAACGGCGGGGCGACCTTGTTCTTGACCACCTTCACGCGAACGTGCGAGCCGATGATCTCTTCCTTTTCCTTCACCGGACCGATGCGGCGGATGTCGAGGCGCAGCGAGGCGTAGAACTTGAGGGCCTTGCCGCCCGTCGTCGTCTCGGGGTTTCCGAACATCACCCCGATCTTTTCGCGCAACTGGTTGATGAAGACCACCGACGTCTTCGACCGGGCAATCGCCCCGGTGAGCTTGCGGAGCGCCTGGCTCATGAGGCGCGCCTGCAACCCCATGTGCGACTCGCCCATCTCGCCCTCGATCTCCGCCTTCGGCACCAGCGCGGCCACGGAGTCGATGACGATGATCTCGACGGCCCCCGAGCGGACGAGGATCTCGCAGATCTCGAGCGCCTGTTCCCCCGTGTCGGGCTGCGAGATGAGGAGCTTGTCGACATCGACGCCGAGCTTCTTGGCGTATTCGGTGTCGAGCGCATGCTCCGCGTCGATGAAGGCCGCCGTGCCGCCCAGACGCTGCGCATTGGCGATGACGTGCAAGCAGAGCGTGGTCTTGCCCGACGACTCCGGCCCGTAGATCTCGGTGATGCGGCCGCGCGGGATTCCACCCACACCGATGGCCGCATCGAGATTGATCGCACCAGTCGGAATGGCTTCAACGCGCACCACGGCACGGTCGGCGCCCATCTTCATGATGGCACCCTTGCCGTACGACTTCTCGATCTGCGCGATGGCGAGACCGAGAGCCTTTTTCTTTTCTTCCTGCTGCGCGGCGGTGACGGCCATGAACTCCTCGACTGTACTGGGGCCAGAGGCCCGTGGAAGCAATCTACCAGCGGAAACGGTGGGGGCTATCCCCGAAAAGAAAGCGAAAGTCGTACACCGAAGAAACTACGAAGCGCCCGCGTTTTGGCAAGGGGCCAGGGACAGAGCTGCGGCGCTAACGTGTTTCCAAACAACAACTTATCAACATTTGAGACAAACCATTGTCGGTATTCGGCTTATGCTCCCTGGAGCGCACGCCGCTGCACGTTCGTGAGGTTCCCAATTGGCCGAAGTGTCACGTTTTACTACACCTGCGGAGCAGGGCCCTTGCGCTTGCCAGCAGCCAACGTGGTCATGGCCGACAGACTACACCGGTGCGATCACACGCGCGTCACCGTTTCCTCGCGGTTGGCATCGAAATAGCGCGAGGGGCAATTGGACGTGGGCTGCGAATACTGGAGGACGCGAAGCGCCCGAGTATTCCACAGCCCACGTCCAAAGGCCCCTCGCGGCGCCGTTACGGATCGATCACGCGACTTGGCACGAGCGAGTTCAAACGCGTGCCATTGCCCAGTTCGCCGTTGAGGCCGCTGCCCATGCAGTACAGCCCACCGTTGTAGAGCAGCACGCACATGTGCGACGAGCCCGCCCACATTCCGTAGAACCCGAATGCCGAGCCCCCAGGGACGCTGATCAGCCCGCTCGGCGTCGATGATCCCGTCGTCGTGCCGTTGCCGAACTGGCCGCTGCTGTTGTCACCCCAGCACACCCAGCTCGGTTGCAGCACGCCGGTGCAGGCGAAGTTGGTCCCAACAGCATGCACGCCCATGATGCCAGCGAAGAGCGGGCCGGCGGGGCCCTGCGGGCGCGGCAATGGCACGGTCGTGCCATTGGTGACGCAGGGGACGCCACTGCACACTTGGCGAGGGTACCCCGCGGGGAGCCCCGTCTGACCGAGATCGTCGCGCCCCCAGCATGACAGGTAGGTGAAGCCATCGGTCGCAACGATGCGCTGATAGCCGCACATGAAGCTGCCGCGCCCGACTTGAAAGATGTCGGCAATAGTCGCGTATGGCACGCCGGAGGCCACCGCGGTCCACGAGTCCGTGGTGGAGTTCATGCCGAACTCGCCGTTCGCATTCCGGCCCACGCAGTGGCGCTGGGTTGTGCCGCTGAAGCACGTCGTCGCCTCGAGGGCAACGGCGCCGTACCACGAGCTTCCCGTGGGAAGTCCCGCCACGGACGCCGGCGTGCTGCTCCACGTCACGAGCAACGGATCGCGACCCAGCTGTCCCGACTGATTGCGTCCCCAGCACAGCACGAGAGGAGAGACCGTACAGACGTGCTCGGGGCCCGCCGTCAGGCGACCATCGCCGGACGTGATGCCCTCGACTTTGAATGCCGTGCGCGAGCAGGCGAAGCTGCAGAAGTCGTCGCTGGTGGCGCCGCCAAGCTGGCCCCATCGATTGAGGCCCCAGCAGTAGACGTCTTCCGATCTTGTGCGACCACAGGTGAAATCGTCACCCGCCGTGATGTCGGTAAAGTCGAGGGAGTCGCCAAGGAACCGAATCGGCACCGGCGAATTGGACACCGCGGCCGGCTGACCGAGTTGCCCATACGAGTTGTCGCCCCAGCAGTAGATCTCGTTGAACCCCGGGCGAAAGTCGGCCGGCGTGAGACCGCAGCTGTGTGACTTGCCGAGCGCGACGTCCGCCCAGGGCCGCGGCACGTCCATGCCGACCACGACAGTGTCCGAGACAGTGAACGAGGAATCGAAGACGATGACGTAGAAGACATCGCGTTCATAGCAGCCCACGCACGTGGGGGGCGAGATCTTCACGGAGTCATCCATCGGGACGCCGAACCAGCTCATTGAGTGGTAGCGGTTGCCCTGAATGTTCCACTGCAGCGGACCGGTGGTGGGGATTGTGTCACCGGCCGCGTTGAACAGACGCGCCGAGATGACCGGGGCCACGGTGTACGGCGCGGGCATCCAGATGGTGTCGGCGGATGCGCGGATGGACGCGGGAGTACTTGGCGGCGGCCCTGCGGGCAGCGCGACCGTCACCGTCGCGGACGCACTCGCCGGAGCGGAGGTCGCCACCACATCGGCCGAGCCGGTCGCCACAGGAAACGCCCACCCCTGATCGTTGACGCGCACGTGGGCGATGTCGGTCGTTCGCCAGCCGACGACGGCGGCGGGGATGACGGCGCCACCGGAGTCTCGCACGACGGCGGCGAACAGCAGGGAGTCGCTTGCGGCAGTAAAGGTCCAGGTGCTCGGCGTGAGGTCGATGACCGCGGCCACGGGCGCGACGACCACGCTGACGGTGGACGTCACGGTGCCGACAGCCACGCGCACGGTGGCGGTGCCGGCCTTGCGCGCGGTCACCTTGCCGGCCGCGTCGACAGTTGCGACGAGCGAATCGGTGCTGGTCCACAGCGGCACGGCGCCGACGACGACTGCGCCGCGGGTATCCTCGACGCGCGCCGTCACCGTGGCGGTGCGGCCAAGTGCGCCAAAGCGCAGCGCGGCGGGCGTGACGACGATGCGGTGCACCTTCTGTTTGACCGTGACGCTTGCCACACCGGTGCGACCATACGCCTCAGCGCTCACCTGCACGGTGCCGTTGGCGCGCGCGACGACGAGTCCCGCGGGCGACACGGTGGCGATGGCTTCGTCGGCGCTCTTCCAGGTGAAGGCCACGTCGGTGACGACGGCGCCGGCCGGATCGCGCGCGACGGCGGCGAGCACGAGCGAATCGCCGATGGCGCCGAGCTCGGCGGCCGACGGTGTCACGTCGATGCGAGCGACGTCGGGATCGACGATCACGTCCTGACTGGATGAATCGGCGCGCCCCCACTGGTCGGACACGATGTGCGCGAGCGCATAGCGACCGCGCACGGGCCACGAGGTGCTCACCGTGGCGCCGCTGGCGGTTCGTCCGTCACCCAGCCGCCACCGGCGCAGGGTGAGCGTATCGCCGTCTGGATCGGTGGCCTTGGAAGTCAGCGTGACCGCGCGCCCGGCGATGGGGCGCAGCGGGCTCCACTCGAAAGTGGCGACGGGCGCACGATTGGGTCGGTCGTTGAGCAGCAGTGTGTACGGCAGCGAGTCGCCGGGCTTGACGCAGCAGAGGCGCACGGCGGCGAGCAGGCGCCCGCTCCTCGGCATTCGGAGGTTGCCGTCGACCTCGGTGACCACGGCGTCGCCCGTGGACGCATCGAACAGGCGCATCTCGGCGAGAGTGGCCGTGGGCGCGTCGAGCCAGGCACGATAGGACGAGTCGGCGGTGCCACGGAGGGCAAAAAAGTCGCGGTCTTCGGCGGTGTCGCTGCCGCTGCGGCAGATGAGCCCGCGCAGCACGCCAAACGACACGGCGGCCGCCGTCTCGGGAGCGTCGTTC
>CANNKR010000171.1 GCA_947504615.1 Gemmatimonadota bacterium
CTCGTCGGCTTCTCCACGGTGCGCGTGCAACACGGCGGAATTGATAAGTGCGTCCGCGTGCCTTGGGTCCGCAGAGAGAATGCCGTCGTAGGCCGCGAGCGCCTCGTCGCTGCGTCCGCTGGCATGCAGCCGCGAGGCTCGTTGGAAGGCGCTGGCGGTGTCGAGCGGACTTTGCGTGGTGGCCGACACAGAATGCCACGCCTCGGTGGTGCTGACGACCGCTCGTGCCGCGGGCTCGCTCGCTGCGAGTTGCGCCAGTGCACGATGCAGATGTGCGAGAGGGATGCTCCAATCGTCGAACGAATCCTGGCGAAACAGACGCATGGTCGGATACCACGGACTGTCGTCACGATCACGAAGCCAGCGCCAGTCTGCAATGTGCGCGAGAAGCGTCCAGGTCGGACGGCCGAGCGCGCCCGCCAGATGGGCAATTGAAGTGCACACACTGACTACCAGATCACACTCCGCGATTGCGGATGCCGTGTCCTCGAAGGTGTGGAGATCAGGTGCAAGGTCGGTCACCCGTCCCGCACGGACCGCCGTCAGGAGCGCCGGCTCGACCGTACCGCCAACCTGGAGCGAGAACAGCGAGACGCCCGGCTGGTCCATCGCGGAAAGAAGCTGGGTGAACGGCACACTGCGAATGCGATTGCGATGCTGTCGAAGATTGCCGCTCCAAGCGAAGCCAACACGCAGACCTGGCGCACGGCGCACGACCGTACCGACTGCCCGGTCCGGCGCACGCAGGTAGGGCACCGTATTGGGAATGGAATCCAGCCTGGTGCCGAAAAGGCGCGGTAAGCTCAGCAATGGGACGTGCAGGTCATACGCGGGCAGTGGCGCATCGGTTCGCACCGTCTGGCTGATGCCAGGCACGGACGCCAGCACGCCCGAAAGAGCCGGGGGCACTTCAAGAATCACGTGTCCCGCGCCATGTGCCGTGAGCAGGGCACCGTAGCGTACGAACTGAAGCATGTCGCCAGCGCCCTGCTCCGTGGTAAGGAGTATTGTCTCCCCGTGCAGCGCGGACCCGTCCCATTCACGGCCGGCCGCGCGACTAGTCGCGACGACCTGATTGGTGACCCGGCGGCGTGCCTCGTAGGATTCGAGTCCCGCAGAATAGTTGCCAAGCAGCAGCAGGACGAATGCCTGGTTGAACGTCGCGGTCTGGTTGGCGGGGGCGATTGCCAGCGCGCGGGCACATGACGCCAGCGCATCATCGAATAGCCCCGACTCGAGTTGCGCGTGGCCCAGGGCGTTCCAGGCCTCTGCCGACTCGGGATGCCTTCGGACAAGATCGTGTGCCAGTGCGGAAGCGTCGGATCGGCGCCCCGTCTGCAAGTGAAGGGCACAAAGGTTCGCGGCAGATGCAATGCAACTTGGATCCAGAGCAAGTGCCGTGGTGAGCGCGGTTTCGGCTTCCTCGACCCGATCGAACTCCTTCAGGATCATTCCGAGGTTATTCCAGGCGTCGACGTGCCCAGGTGAAGCTGAAATGGCGTCACGACACGCCCGCTCGGCGTCGGCTGGGCGCGCGAGTGCGCGTAACGCGACCGCTCGGTTCGTCATCGCACTCACGCAGTGCGCATCAATTTGCAGTGCCTGCTCGTACGCCTCCAGCGCACTGGAAGGGCGCATGGCGTCAAGATGAGCATTGCCTGCGTCAACCCACCACGCCGGATTGCACGCATCGAGCGAAAGCGAACGGGCAAATGCGGCGACGGCTTCATCGAAGCGGCCGAGTTGGCGGAGTAGAAGACCCAGATTGTGGTGTGCGACCGCGTTCTCTGGAGCGGCCGCGGCCGCCTGGGTGAACCGCTCCACCGCCTCGTCCACGCGGCCAAGCGTTGCCAGCGCGACCGCCGAGTCACTGAGTGCTTCGGAGTGTGTCGGATCAGATTGCAGAAGTTCGTCATACGCGACGAGCGATTCAGCAAACCGGCTGGCCCGCAGCGCCGCAACCGCTAAGGCGTACTGATTGGTGCGCTGTTGGCTGGCGCGCCGCGAGGCGAGAGCGGAGAAGTCCATCTCAGGTCAACAGGTCTCCGACCACATCAAACAGGCGGTCGATTTGATTGTGCCACGACGCCCCTGCCATCACCGCTGCCGCTCGGGTGGCCCGACGATGGACTTCTTCCCGCTGGACGTACGCGAATTCCAATGCCTCCACGATCTCGTCGACGCTGCTCTCGCCCCAGCCGTCCGTGCCCGAAAAGCACGGCGTGGGCCTGCAGAGGTCTTGCCGATGGAGTACCAGGTTGTGCTCGTCAGACGTGAGGTCAAGGTGCCCGGTGTTGGCGGCGATAATGCACGGGACCCCGCTCGCGAGTGCCTCCATCGCCACGAGGTTTGTGCCACCCTCAGCCCGGTTCGGAAATACCGCGACGTCCGCTTCGCGGATCAGCGACGCCATCTGTTCATTCGGTACGAGGCCAAGGTCCAGCACGGCGTCCGCTGGGATGCCGTGCCGCACAAGCCATGGCACAACATCGAGCTTCCCGTGGGTCATGGCGGGAACATCGGTTACATGGCCGGCGGTGACGATTTCCGCAATTGTCTGGGGCCAGTGATTGTGCCATGCCACCATGAGCAGCGCGTCAGGATGTCGCTGCCGAAAACGGCTGAACGCTGCGACGACGAGATCCTGCCCCTTGCGATACTCCAGCTTGCCGCCGGAAAAGACCACGAACCTGCTCGACAGCTTTCCCGAGCGCGGTGCCGGATGGAAGACGCTGGTGTCAATTCCCTGAATCACCATCACCGTCTGGTCGAGTCCGTTCGCTTTGAGGACCTCGGTGTTCCATGTCGAGCCCGCCACCAAGCGGTCGTACGATCGGCCGCGGTCGATCGTGTCCAGGCGAAAGCGCGTGTCCTCGAAGAACACCATGCCGAGACGCCGAGTGCTGCGAAGTTGCACGCTCAGCGGACCGGCCTGAAGACCATTGCCGAGCGCGTGCAGCGTGGGGAACGGACATGCGCCGTCGCGTTGAAGCGCCTGCTCGGCCTGTGCGCGCCCAGTAGCGAGACGCTCCAGCGCCGCGCGTTGAGGGGGCGTGGTTCCCTCGAGCTGAGGGTCGCGGAACAAAATCGGCGTGAACTCACCGCGTCGCAACGCATGCACCACGAGATTCATGCCGTAGATCCCCCAACCGCTGGTCGCGCCAACCTGCCAGTCCAGCGCGAATCGCGGTCGGTGAGGGTCGCCCTGCGGCTGGCTACGCGGTACGCCGTGAAGCGCCTGTTCCACCGCCACCAGATTGCGGCTCGCCTCGCCATTGCCTGGCGTGATGCTCACTGAACGCCGGAACGCATCGCGACTCTCTGATAGGCGGTCACACTTGGCAAGTGCAACGCCGAAGTTGTTCCACACGTCGGCGTCCGACCCATCGATGACGAGCGCGTCATTGTAGGCGTGCGCGGCCAGAAGAAATTCGCCCTGCTCTGCATGTTTCAGGGCGACGACGAGTAATGAACCGGACGGGACCCGTGCGTGGGGGGCAAACCGCTCGTGGCATGAGGTCACGGCAGGCGTCGCTGTATCTATGGCTGCGATTATCTGCTGCATAGCAGATGCCCAGCCGCCCGATGGCGTTTGCCGGAACAGGCGCATGCTGGGGTACCATGGGGAATCGGTGCGATCCAACAGCCAGCGCCAGTCGCAGTTGTGCGGTACCAAGGTCCAGACAGGCACCCCCATGGCGCCGGCCAGGTGGCACACCGCCGTATCGACGGTGATCACAAGATCAAGTTGGGCCAGCACCTCTGCCGTGTCGCGGAGGTCGACGAACCGCGAGCCAAGGTCGGCGATGCGCGCCCCCAGCGGCGAGACCGCAAGCGACTGTTCCGCTGGGCCTTTCTGAAGCGAAATCAACTCGACGTCAGCGCGTGCGGCGAGCGGCGCAAACTCTTCGAGCGGAAGCGACTTCGCACGAAATGAACCACCGGAACGTGAGGCTTCCCACACGATGCCAATGCGTAACCTGACGCCGAATCGGCGTGCCGGCAGGTAACGACGAACGTGAGCGATGCCAAGATACGGAACGTTCTGCGACACGGTGGCGAGCATGGCCCCAGCGAAGTGCGCGAGCGACATCAGGGGCGCATGCAAATCCGTTGTCGGGATCACTTGCCCGCGGCGAACGATCTCGTCGATCCCCGCCACCCCGGCGAGCAGGCGTACCATGCTGTCTTCGCACTCCAGAACGACGCGTCCAGCGCCCGCCGTTTTTGCATGACTGATGAAACGCGCAAACTGAAGGGTGTCGCCCAGCCCTTGCTCGGTGTGAATCAGGAGCGATTTCCCGTGGAGCGGTTCGCCGTGCCAGCGCTCGACTCCATACTCCTGTCGAGGCGTTGTAAACAGCGGGCTCTCCCACCTCCCCTCATAATCGGCAAAGCCGCCTTGATAATCTCCCATGCGGAGCCGAAGGGCGGCCCGGTTGAACAGGGTCTGCGGCCGGTCTGGCGCAAGAGCGAGAGAGCGGTCGAACGCCGCGCGGGCGTCGTCCCAGTCGCGATGGTCAACAAGCAGGAGGCCGAGAAAATCCCATGCCTCTGCGTCATGCTCCGCGAGGGCCAATGAACGCCGAACGCCGAGGATGGCCTCCTCCAATCGATTGACTTGGGATAGCGCAAGCCCGGCGTACAACGCTCGCCTCGCGTCAGCCGGAGCGGCCGCGGCCGCTTGCTTGAGGCGCTCCACGAACGGCATGGCCTCCTCTGGCCGTCCGTTCTTCTGGAGTGTTCGAATCAACCCGAGTAACGCTCCAGGCTCATTGGGCATCAGTTCCACCGCGCGCCGCAGGACATCTGCACCCTGGTCGAGGTTTCCGCTGTCCGTGAGCACATTGCCCAGATCGCGATGTGCCATGCCACGACTTGGATCCATTGCGATCACAGCCCGGTACGCAACCATGGCTTCTCTATGGCGCGCTGTAGCGCGCAATGAGTCCGCGAGTGCATGACGACGCTCGACAGACGCGGGCTGGCGGCGCACAGCTTCGAGCGCTTCGCGAACGGCGGCTGGCGGACTCTCGATCTCGGGGATCGGAGGCGAGACCTGAAGTGCCCCGGCTTGGCCGGACCCTCCACATCGGGGACGCGCAACGGTAATCATGGAACTCGGCTGAGGAGTTGATCGGACATGAGTATCCAGTCCTTCTATCCATGCAACCGGTGTGCCAGCCGAATACCCCATCTTTCGCGCCGCAGCGAACCAAATGCGGCAAACCGTGCAGTTCACTTGATGAACTGCACGGCAATATCTGCCGAGATAGCCTTGTCGAGCTAGAGAAGAGCCGCCATCGGAATCGGAGCCCGAACACCAAATGGCCCCTCGCCGAACACCACCTGAATGCCTCGCCGAGAGACCAGATTCATGACAACAGGCCCCTGCAGGTTGGCGGTACAGGTGTCCTGCCCAGGGGCAGGAAGAGTCACGATGGCAAAGACAGCAACCTCGGCTGCTTCCTTTGCACGGATGCGGCGCAGTTCGCTCTCCGAGAGCTCGGCAGAGTACCCATCGAAGAAGATGAACGGGTCAACGAGCAGGAAGACCAACGCGGAGTGCTCAGCCGACTGCAGCCACGCCGATCCGTCCTTCGAGCCCAGCAGAAGGGCCCAGGACCGGCACTCAGGAAAGCCCAACAGCCCCTCGCTGAACTCGATCAGTTCGTCTTCGCCGATGTCGAGTGTGCCGAACAGCTCGGATCGGAGACTTCGGCGAGCGGGGATGACCTGCGCTACGGGCAGGGGGAGGGTCATCTCAGGTAATCCGTGAGGTTCAGGTTCATGATCCGCGATGTCGCAGACATGGCCGCCTGATATGCGGTCTGGCGGCTGACCAGCTCGACCATCGCGGTTTCGAGATCGACGTCCTGCAGGTCCGAGTTGAGCGCCACCAGATTCTGGCTGAATGCCGTGATGTTGGCCTCGGCCATCTGCATCTGGTTCTGCCGAGCGCCAATCTCTCCAAGGTTCGATTGCGTAGTCGCCAAGGCAACGTCGATGCCGGGCAGCGTGTTCGCGACGCCTGTGGACGTGCCGGCATTCAGGGCTGTCGCCAAGTCCTGTAACGACTTGAGTACCCCGGATGCCACCGTCCCAAAGACCTGCGTCCCGTCATGTGCCGTGCTGGCGCGCTGCCCGGTGCTGATCTCCACCTGGCGGTTGCCGGCTCCGCCCGACGCGGTAAAGCTGTACACGCTGCCCGTGGTGTCGATCGTGAATGGTGGGGTGTCCGTTTTTGTGCCGCCAAAAAGAAACTCGCTCCCGTCCTGCGTGTTGCCCAGAGCCGTGGCCTGCTGCAGCAACTGGTTGATTTCGTTCTTGGCGGACTGACGATTCGCAGGTGTCATCGTGTCGGTGGCCTGCGAAATCCCCAACTCCTTCGCCCGCTCCAGAATCGTCGATAACTGGCTGACCGCGCTCTCCTCCAGCGCCAGCCGCCGGTTGCCCGCCCCGATGTTCCGCTTGTACTGGTCCAGCGCACGCAACGCGCCGGTGTTGGCCATCACCGACAGCGCAGCCGTGGGATCCTCGGATGCCGCACTGAACGCCTTTCCGGTGGTAACCTTGCGCTGGGCGTCCTCGAGCTTCGACCGCGCGACGTCGAACTGCGTCACGGCCAGCCGGGTCGCCATGTTGTTGGTGATTCGCATTTTACCTGAGAACCCTCCGGAGACGCGGTCGTGGCCGCGGTGATGGCCTGCAAGGGTCGCACGTTCCGTGCCATCCCCACCGGGTCCCCCCGCCTCGCCACTCCAGTATCGGCAGGCCCAGCCGACAGTAAAGTCCCGGTGAAAAGCCCCCTCACCACCCTCCGGAAAAATCCCCCCAAAAGAATTCAACGGAATTCACTCAAGTATCCCCACCTCCTGCCGATCCCAACGATATGAGGCGGAGTGTATCCGGTCGCCCCGTTGCACAAACGGCACAGGAGGTGCCGCTACTATGAACATCCAGGCACTGCTCGGAGCCAGGCCGGCCGCGGGTTCGTCCCGACGACCCGCCGCCGACGAGAAGGGGCGCGCGAAGGAGCGCGCCGGAGCTGCCGGAGCCGAGCCACAAGACGTGGTCGAGCTCTCGGTTGAAGGAAAAGAACGGGCGGCCGCCGATTCCCAGGACGGCCAGCCATGAGCCATTCAGAGCGTGAACTCACCCACCCGTCGTGGCGACGAGCCTCCGACGATCCGACGACCCCCCGGGAATCGCTGATGAGCCAGATGGTCCGCGCCCAGCTGATCTTCGACCGCCGCACACCGGCCGCCGGCCTCCCGGCCTGGCGCGACGCGGACGGCGACGTCACCCCCGTGGAGCGCGATGCCACCCCTGTGCCCTTCGCCCAGGAAC
>CANNKR010000172.1 GCA_947504615.1 Gemmatimonadota bacterium
CGCGGTGCCGATGGCGCTGGTGGGCACGTGCTCGGTGATGTTCGCGCTGGACTTCAGCCTCGACAACCTGTCGCTGATGGCGTTGACGCTGGCGGTGGCGTTCGTGGTGGACGATGCCATCGTGATGCTCGAGAACATCGTGCGCCACATGGAGATGGGAAAGAAACCGCTGCAGGCCGCGCTCGACGGCGCGGCGGAGATCGGCTTCACCATCCTGTCGATGACCATCTCGCTCGTGGCGGTCTTCATTCCGCTGCTCTTCATGGGCGGGATCGTCGGGCGGCTGTTCCGCGAGTTCGCGGTGACGATCACGGCCGCCATCCTGGTGTCGGGGATGGTGTCGCTGTCGCTGACGCCGATGCTCGCGTCGCGCTTCCTCAACGAGGAGCGGATCCACGGGTCGCACAACTGGCTGCTCTATCGCTTCGAGGCCGGGTACCAGTGGAGCGCCGGCGCGTATGGCCGCACGCTCCGATGGGTCATGGCCCACCGGCCGGTGGCACTGGTGGCGTGCGCGGCGTCCCTGATACTCACGGTGGTCGCGTATCAGCTCGTGCCGAAGGGATTCTTCCCGTCCGAAGACCAGAACCGCATCTCGGCGAGCACCGAAGCGGCGCAGGGAACGAGCTTCGAGGAGATGGTGCGTCACCAGAAGGCGGTGGTGGCCATCGCCCTGCAGGACCCCAACGTCGAAACGCTCATCTCCAACGTCGGCTCCGGGCAGGGCGGCACGGCGGGGACGGCCAATCAGGGGCGCTTCACCATGCGCCTCAAGCCACGCGCCGAACGCTCCCAGTCGGTGGACGAGATCATCCCGGGACTGCAGAAGAAGCTGCGCGTGGTCCCGGGCGTTGCCGTCTACCTGCGGAACGAGCCGGTGATCAACGTGGGCGGGCGCACCTCCAAGGGGCTGTACCAGTACACGCTGACGGGCGCCCACCTGCCCACCCTGTACAGCGCGTCGCAGACCGCGGAAAAGACGCTCAAGGAACTTCCGCAGCTCAGCGACATCACCACCGACCTGCAGATTGCCAATCCGCAGGCGTCGGTGGAGCTCGACCGCGACCGTGCCGCGCTGTACGGCGTGACGCCCGAGCAGATCGAGCAGGCGTTGTACAACGCGTACGGCTCGCGGCAGGTGAGCAGCATCTACACCGCCAACAACCAGTACTGGGTGATCCTCGAACTGCTCCCCGAGTTCCAGAGCGACCTGAGTGCGCTCGACCTGCTGTACGTGCGCGCCAAGACCGGCAAGCTGGTGCCACTGTCGAATGTGACACGAGTGCAAAGCGCGCTGGGGCCGATGCTCGTGAACCACACGTCGCAGCAGCCCAGCGTGACGCTGTCGTTCAACCTGCGCCCCGGGTACGCGCTGGGTGACGCGGTGACGAGCATCGAGAAGTCGGTGCGCGGCGTCCTGCCCGAAGGGGTGAGCACGGCGTTCTATGGCGCGGCGCAGGTGTTCCAGGAGACGCAGAAGGGACTGCTGGCACTGTTCGTCATTGCGATCTTCGTCATCTACATCGTGCTCGGCGTGCTGTACGAGAGCTTCATCCACCCGCTGACCATCCTCAGCGGCATCCCGTTTGCGGCCTTCGGCGCGCTGCTGGCGCTCCTGCTGACGCGCACCGAGCTGACGGTGTACGCGTGGGTGGGAGTGATCATGCTGATCGGGCTGGTGAAGAAGAACGCGATCATGATGATCGACTTTGCGACGGCCGCAGAGCGCAACGATGGGCTGAGCCCCTTTGACGCCATCTACCAGGCGTCCGTGGTGCGGTTCCGCCCGATCATGATGACGACGATGGCCGCGCTGGTGGGCACCCTGCCGATCGCGCTGGGCGCCGGGGCGGGGGCCGAAAGCCGCCGTCCGCTGGGCATCGCGGTGGTGGGGGGGCTGGCGTTTTCACAGCTGATCACGCTGTATGTTACGCCGGTCATCTACACCTATTTTGCCGACTGGATGCATAGACGGTCCCCCACGACAGGAACGAGCACATGATCCATTCCGGAGCGAAGGAGCTGGCGGCAGCTACCGCCCGCTAGGTACGCCACCGGAAATTCGACGTCCGCGTGTTCTTCCGCCGGACGGGTCTGTTCCCATAGAATCTGTTCGCGGCGTTCGCCGCCCTTTTTCGCTTCAGCCAATCGGTGCCCCCCATGAATCGACGACTGCTCGCGCTGGTCACGCTCGTGTGCGCCCCCTGGTTATCTGCCCTGGCCCAGGGCACTCCCGGCGCCGGCGCTCCCGCTGCCGGCCTGCCGCTCAAGACGGCCCGCACCCACACCTTCACCACGACGAAGGGGACGTGGATCTCGCTGGACGTCTCGCCGGACGGATCGCAGATCGTCTTTGACCTGCTCGGCGACCTGTACTCGCTGCCGATCACGGGCGGCAAGGCGACGCGCCTCACCCACGGCATGGCGTACGACGTGCAGCCGCGCTTCTCGCCCGACGGCAAGAAGGTGGTGTTCGTCTCCGACCGGTCGGGGGGCGAAAACCTCTGGATCATGAACGCCGACGGCAAGGACACGACGGCGCTGACCACCGGCAACGGCAACCAGTTCATCTCGCCGGCCTGGTCGCCCGACGGCAAGTACGTGGTGGCGTCGCGCTCGGGCGGGACCTTTGGATCGGCCAAGCTCTACATGTACCACGTCGACGGAGGCAAGGGCGTGGCGCTGAGCGCGACCCCGGCCCCGGCCCCCGCGCTCAAGATGCTCGGCGCGGCGTTCGGCAAGGATCCGCGCTACACGTGGTATGCCGCACGCATGGGCGACTGGCAGTACAACGCCATCGGACCGCAGTACCAGCTGTACGTGTGGGACCGCGAGACGGGGCGCACGTCGCAGATGTCCACGCGCGTGGGCTCGGCGTTCCGGCCGGCGCTCTCGAGCGACGGCAAGTATCTGGTGTATGCGTCGCGGTTCGAGACCAAGACGGGGCTGCGCATTCGCAACCTGGAAACGCAGGACGAAGACTGGCTGGCGTTTCCCGTGCAGCGCGACGAGACCGAGTCGCGCGCGCCGATGGATGCGTATCCGGGCTATGCCTTCACCCCCGATTCCAAGGCCATCGTGGTGTCGTACGGCGGCGAGATCTGGCGCGTGCCGGTGGACAAGAGTGCGCCCTCCAGGATTCCGTTCGAAGCCGAAGTGAAGCTGGAGATGGGCCCCGAGGTGAAGTTCGCCTGGCGCGTGGACACGGCCTCGTCGTTCACGGCCAAGCAGATTCGCGACATCGCTCCGTCGCCTGACGGCACGAAGCTCGCATTTTCCGCGCTCGACCGCCTGTACGTCGTCGACCTGCCCACCGGCACGCCGCAGCGCGTCAGCAAGAACGACATGGGTGAGTTCATGCCCACGTGGGCCCCCGACTCCAAGTCACTGGCTTACACCACGTGGACCGACGACAAGGGTGGCAACGTGATGCGTGCCACGCTCGACGCGAAGAAGGGGTGGAGCACCAAGCCGCTGACCGCGAGCGGCCTGTACTCCGATGTGGCCTGGTCGCCGACGGGCGATCGCATTGTCGCCGTGCGCGCGGCCGCGCGCGAACTGCAGGAAGCAGGGGGGGCGTTCTTTGGGCCGGCGGCCGCCGAGTTGGTCTGGATGCCGGCAGCTGGGGGCGCGGTGACGCTGATCATGCCGGCGAGCGGCATGGCGAATCCGCACTTCACCGCGAATCCCGACCGCATCTATGCGTACGGGCGTGAAGGGCTGGTGTCGTTCCGCTGGGACGGCACCGATCTCAAGACGCACCTGAAGGTCACGGGGCCGCTGCCTCCGGGAGCGGGCGGGACGCCGCTCACGCTGGATGCGGGGATGGAGGCCGACGCGTCGCAGCGGTGGATTGGCGGCCGGGCGCTGCGCCCGGTGGCCGCGGGATCAGCCGCCGGCGACGCCACGCTGGGTGGGTCCATGCATCTGGACCCCGCCGAGCCGACGCCGCCACAGCCCCCGCCGGCCGCGCTGGTGATGATGGCGCCCAAGGGCGACCAGGCGCTGGCGATGGTGGGCATGGACTTGTACACGATCACCATCCCGCAGGTGGGCGCCACGGCGCCGACGGTCTCGGTGGTGGATCCCGCGTCGGCTGCGGTGCCGGTGCGCAAACTGAACGAGATTGGCGGCGAGTTCCCCGCGTGGAGCGCCGACGGCAAGACGGTGATGTGGGCGCTGGGCAACGCGCTGTGGACGTACGACCTGGCGCGCGGCAAGGCGGTGGCCGATTCCCTGTCGGCTGACGCCAAGGCCAAGGCCCTGCTGCGGCTGGACCCGACCAAGAAGGACAGCCTGGCGCGCGTCGATTCGCTGGCCAAGGCCGACACGGTGGGGGGCAAGAAGCCGGCGAAGCCCGGCTACAAGGCCGACGAGATCCGCATTGGCGTGACGGCAACGCGCGACACGCCACGCGCCAGCGTCGTGCTGCGCGGCGCCAAGACGATCACCATGAAGGGGCACGAGATCATCGAGAACGCCGACATCCTGGTGCGCGACAACCGCATCGTGGCGGTGGGCGCGCGGGGGAGCGTGACGGTGCCCGCGGACGCCAAGGTGATCGACGTGAGCGGCAAGGTGATCATGCCCGGCATGGTGGACACGCATTACCACCCGCAGTGGCTCACGCCGCAGGTGCACAACACGCAGACGTGGCAGTACCTGGCGACGCTGGCGTACGGCACCACGACGACGCGCGATCCGCAGACGGCCACCACCGACTTCATGACGTACGGCGACCGCGTGGCCACGGGCGAGATGGTGGGCCCGCGCATCTACACCACGGGCCCGGGCGTCTTTGCCGCCGAGCCCGTGCGCGACCTGGACCACGCGCGGCAGATCATGTCGCGCTATGCCAAGTACTACGACACCAAGACGCTCAAGATGTACATGAGCGGCAACCGCCAGCAGCGGCAGTGGATCATCATGGCCGCCCGCGAACTCGGCATCATGCCGACCACCGAAGGCGGGCTGGACCAGAAGCTGAACATGACGCACGGCATCGACGGCTATCCGGGCATCGAGCACGCGCTGCCGATCACGCCGAAGTACGAGGACGTGTTCCAGTGGTACAAGGGGACGCAGACCACCAACTCGCCGACGCTGATCGTGGAGTATGGCGGCCCGTTCGGCGAAGGGTGGTTCTACCAGAGCGAAGACCTGCTGGGCGACACCAAGCTGCGTCACTTCACGCATCCGGTGGACTTCGACACCAAGGTGCGGCGTCGCGGCACCGGCAACGCCCCCGGACCCGCGGGTTTCGCGGTGAAGGAGGAGTACGCCATGTGGCAGCACGCGCAGGACGTGACCAAGACGGTGGCCGCGGGCGGGCGCATTGGCGTGGGGAGCCACGGCCAGCTGCAGGGGCTGGGGATGCACTGGGAGCTGTGGCTGCTGCAGAGCGGCGGGCTGTCCACGCACGACGCGCTGCGGGCGGCGACGATCGTGGGCGCCGAAGCCATTGGGCTGGCGCAGGACGTCGGGTCCATTGAGGCCGGCAAGCTGGCCGACCTGGTGGTGCTGGACAAGGATCCGCTGGTCAACATCCGCCACAGCAACACCATTGCGATGGTGATGATGAACGGGCGGCTGCTCGACGGCAACACGCTGGACGAGGTGTATCCGCGGCAGAAGAAGCTCGCGCCGCAGTGGTGGGCGTACGCGGTGCCCAAGCCGGCGGCGGGGATTGTGCCTTAGGGGGTGCGTGTCATCTTGTCGTCCTCAGTCACCAAGCACGCGGACTATCGGAGCACCGGACCTACGGTGCTCCATAGCCGCGGGTCTTCACTGCCCAGCAGCCAGACCGAGTAGCCGCGCAACCGATGGCGGTCGACGAGCGCGCGTTTCGCCTTGAACGCGCGCTCGTCTTCTATCCAGGCGTGTTCAAAGACGCCCTGCCGCTCCCACGTGGCCGTCCACGACTTCTGGCGCTTGTCCCAGCGTGGCGTGGCGCCGGCGTCGCGCACGATCTGCATCAGCGCCGTGTAGCCGATGTCGTTGCCGCGCGGGCGCGCGCCGTTGCGGTCGTCGTACCCCGAAAACCAATAGTCGGAATAGGCCGGCACGCCGAGGGAGATCTTGGCGGGCGGCACACCCTGCGCCAGCACGTAGCGCAGCGCGGCGTCCATCCAGGGGTAGCCCGCCACCGGCCCGGGGGTGGAGCCGCCCTCGTGCTGCGCGTACGTCATGTACGAGAGGAAGTCGAGCGTATCGGCGAGCGCCTTGTAGTCGTAGGCGCCGCGCCAGTAGTCGTACATCCACTGGTGGTACGGCAGCGGCCCGCGCTCGTCGCTGGTGCGCGGTACGACGGCGGCGGAGAGTTGGCACCCCGCGCGGTGCACCGAGTCCGCGGCTTCGCGGGCGAAGGCGGTGAAGGCATCGCGGTCGGCGACATGGATATTCTCGAGGTCCAGCTGGATGCCGTCGACTTTCTGGTCGCGGCAGAGGGCGGCGAGGCTGTGCGCCGCGGCCGTGCGGGCCGTGGTGTTGGTGAGGATGCGGTGGAGGATGGCGAGGTCGAAGCCCGGGTTCATGACCAGGGGCATCAGCTTGACGCCGTTGGCGCGGGCGATGGTGACAATGCGCGGGTCGATGCCGCCGCGGATGGTTCCCGTGCTGTCGATGCTGAAGACCTGCGGGGCGATGACGCTGATGTGTGCGGCGTTGGCCTGGAAGCTGGCGATGCCGTCGGGGTTGTTGCGGATGTACCAGATGGCTTCGGGGGCGCGGGCGGCCGGGGCCCGCTGGGCGGCGGCGAGCGACGGGAGGAGGGCGAGGAGGAGGAAGCGGCGCATGCGCAAAGATACGGCGGTGGCGCGGCCGTGCCGAGCGTGTGGGGGGGGGCGCGGCAGGGCGCCCGGCTCAGTTCACCACGCAGTCGGTGGGATCCTTGCCTGCGACCTCGCCGAAGTTCAAGTGGCTGCCCGTGGCACAATAGAACAGGTTGACGTCGAGGTTGAGAGATGTGTTGCCAAACCAGTTGCGGGTGGACGACGACGGCAGCGGGATGATGAGGACGTTGTTCCGCGACGTCTTGCGCGGGTCGGTGCCGCAGATGCCGAACGAGTTGGCGATGCCCCCTGAGCCGGCGGTGTTGCAGATAGCGGCTTCGTAGATGAGCACCGTGCAGTTGTTGTTTACGACAAGCCCGCCGTCGAGGCCCTGCAGGGCATACGTGGCGTTGTGGTTGAGGAACGTGAGGGGGTGGCTTCAAGTGATCGTTGCACCAGCGGGGAAGACGGCGGGGTAGTCTTCTATCGCTGGAGGAATCGATGGTCATGGGACGACGAGTGACGTATCGCTTGACGCA
>CANNKR010000173.1 GCA_947504615.1 Gemmatimonadota bacterium
CAGCTCGGGCTGATCGTGGTGGATGAGGAGCACCGCTTTGGCGTGAAGCACAAGGAGCGGCTGAAGCAGCTGAAGCTCGAGACCGACGTGCTGACGCTGACGGCCACGCCGATTCCCCGCACGCTGCACCAGGCGCTCGCCGGACTGCGCGACCTCACCATCATGCAGACGGCGCCGCGCGACCGGTCCCCCGTGTTGACCTTCGTGGAGCCGTGGGACGACGGCTTGCTGGAAGAAGGCATTGCCCGCGAGCTCGACCGGGGCGGGCAGGTGTTCGTGGTGCACAACCGCATCGAGACCATCGAAGCCGTGGCCGATCATCTGCGGCGCATCGTCCCCCGCGCCCGCGTGGCGGTGGGGCACGGCCAGATGCACGAGCGTGCGCTGGAGAAGGTGATGTCGCAGTTCGTGCACGGCGAGGTGGACGTACTGGTGAGCACGATGATTGTCGAAAGCGGACTCGACGTCCCCAATGCCAACACGATGTTCGTCAGCCGCGCCGACCGCTTCGGCCTGGCCCAGCTCTACCAGCTGCGCGGCCGCGTGGGGCGCTCGCACCGGCGCGCCTACTGCTACCTGCTGGTTCCCGACCAGCAGGTGGACCTCGACGCCGAGCGCCGCCTGAAGGTGCTGGAGCATCACACCGAACTGGGGGCGGGCTACCACGTGGCCCTCAAGGACCTCGAACTGCGCGGCGCCGGCAATCTGCTGGGGCCCGAGCAGTCGGGTTTTGTGCATGCCGTGGGCTTCGACCTCTACCTGCGCATGCTCGAGGAGACGGTCCAGCGGGTCCAACGGGGGGCCGACGCCCCGCCACCGCCGCCGGCCGACGTCACGCTCGACCTCCCCGCGTTCCTGCCGGATGACTTCATTGCCTCGGCCGACGCCAAGCTCGACCTGTACCGGCGCCTGGCGTCCTCCCCGTCGGTGGAGGTCATCGAGGCCGTCCGGGACGAAATGCGCGACCGGTTTGGGGCCTTGCCGGCCCCGGCCGAGGCCTATGTGGCGTCCGTCAAGCTTCGGCTGGCCGGGGGGCGCCTGGGAATCGAGGGGATCATGGTGCGCGGGGACGAGGCCCGTGTTAACTTCCGTGCTGATGCGCTGCCGCGCATGAAGCCCCTGGCCACCGCCTTCCGGGACGTACAGTTCCAGGTCGATGTCCGGCGAGTGCAACCTCTCTCGTTGAAGCTGACGCGCCTGGGTGTTGCCTCGATTCTCGAGGGGTTGGTGCGTGCGCTGCGAACAATTGGGCCGTAGTCGAAGTATCACATCACTTACGGGACCGTCGGCCGCCGGCGCATTCGCCGGGCGGTTGTGCAATGCCCGCCTTCCCACTCCTCGATGAAGCGCAACGTCATCCTCGCCACCACCCTGGTCGCCACCCTTGGCATCGCCGCCTGCGACGGCTTCAAGGAAGCGCTGACCGCCCACGTCGACGTGGTGGCCCGTGCCGGCACCCAGGAACTTTCGGTCACCCGACTTGGCGACCTGATCGGCAATGCCAAGGTGCCGCTGCGGAAGGACGTCGCCAATGCGGTGGCCCAGATCTGGGTCTCGTACCAGCTGCTCGGCTACGCCGGCGCGCACGACGACACGCTGCACGACGCCAAGGTCGCCGATGCCGCCATGTGGTCGGCCGTGGCGCAGGAGAAGTCCAAGGCGTTCTACGCCGCCGTGGCCAAGGACTGGGCCAAGGTCGATTCCTCCACGCTCCCCGCCAAGTACGCGGCCGGGGACATGCTGGCCGCGCGGCACATCCTGCTGATGTCGCCCCGAGACGGGATGAGCCCAAAGTCGCGCGATTCGGTGCGCAACGAGCTCGAGAAGATCCGCAAGACGGTGACGGCGGTGAACTTCGCCGATGTCGCCAAGAACAAGTCGCAGGATGGGTCGAAGGCGAATGGCGGCAGCCTCGGGGTCTTCCCGGCCGGCGCCATGGTCCCCGAGTTCGAGAAGGCCGTGCGCGCGCTCAAGCCCGGTGAAGTGTCGGGCGTGTTCGAGTCGCAGTTCGGGTTCCACATCGTCAAGCGTCAGGCGTACGAAGAAGTCGCCGCAGAGTTTGCGCAGGCCTACGGGCAGATTGCCGCGCAGAAGGCCGAGAGCACCTTCCTGGCCGGCCTCGAGAAGGGCGCCAACGTGCAGGTGAAGGATGGCGCCGCCAAGCTGGTGAAGGCGATCGCCGAAGACATCGACGGGCACCGTGCCGACAAGGCGACGCTGGTGACGTGGCGTGGGGGCGGCCTGTCCGCCGCGCGCCTGGTGCAGTGGATCGGCGCCATGCCGCCGCAGGCCCGCATTCGCGAAGGGCTGTCCACCGCGCCGGACTCGGCCATCCCGTACTTCCTCAAGCAGATTGCCCGCAACGAGCTCGTGCTCAAGGCCGCGGACAGCACCAAGTCAGTGCCCGACACGGCCGCCGTCGCCAACATCCGCAACGCGTTCTACTCGCAGGTCATCGGGGTGATGGGTGAGCTGAGGGTCGCGCCGTTCTTCCTCAAGGACTCGGCCAAGACGACGGCCGAGCGCGAGCGCCTGGCGGCGTCGCGTGTTGACGCCTACTTCGAGCAGCTCCTGAACGAAAAGGCGCAGTTCATCAACGTGCCGGAAGCGGTGCAGGACGCGTTGCGCGAGAAGTACGAGTCGCGCATCGTGGTCGCGGGCATCGAGCGCGCGCTCGAGCGCGCCACCAAGATCCGCCAGGTGGCCGATTCCACGCGGGCCGCGTCACAGCCCCAGTCGGCCGTGCCGATGCCGGGTGGACCGCAGGGCGCGCCGCAGCCTGCACCGCAGCCCGCCGCACCAACCAAGAAGCCCTAAGTGATTCTTCGCACGCTGTCCCGCCTCGCGCTGCTTTGTGGCGTCGTTACCCTGCCGGCCTTTGGCCAGCAGGGGGCGGCGCCCGCGCCGCGAGAGCTGCCGGTCGATAAGGTGATTGCCGTGGTGGGCACCAAGCCCATCATGTGGAGCGAAGTACAGGAGTACATGAACTTCCAGCGCCAGCAGGGCGCGGACATCCCGACGGACTCGGCGGCGTTTCTCGCGTACGCGCGCGGCGTGATCAGCGACCTGGTGGATCAGGAAGTGCTGATCGCGACGGCCAAGCACTACAAGATCGACGTCACGGACGCCGAAGTGCTGCAGACGGTCGAGGGTGAGATGAAGCGCATCCGCGACCAGTTCAAGACGGAGCAGGAGTATCGTGATGCGCTGAAGGGCGAGGGGTTCGGCACGCTGGAGGAGCTGCGCAAGATCCGCGTGGACCGCGCCAAGCGTGACCTGTTCCAGCAGCGGGCCATCGACTCGCTGAAGGCCAAGGGGCGCATGCCGTCGGTCGCCATCTCCGAGGCCGAGATCACCGAGGCCTTTGTGAAGGCCAAGGACCGCCTGCCGCGCCGCCCCGCCACCGTCACGTTCAAGCAGATCATCGTCAGTCCCAAGCCGAGCGAGGCCAGCAAGAAGGCGACGCTCGCCAAGCTCGATTCGCTGCGTGCCGAGATCGCCAAGGGGACCGACTTCGAGGTGGTGGCCAGGCGTGAATCCATGGACCAGGGGTCGCGCGAACTGGGCGGCGATCTGGGGTGGGCACGTCGCGGGATGATGGTGCCGGCGTTCGACCAGATGATGTTCGCCCTCAATCCCAACATCGTCAGTCCGATCGTCGAGACGGTGTTTGGCGCGCACATCATTCGGGTGGATCGTGTGCGGCCGGCCGAGGTGAAGGCGCGCCATATCCTCCTCAAGTGGACGATCGACTCGACCGACGTCCTGCGGGCGCAGGCCGAAGCCGACTCGACGCTCGCGCAGTGGAAGAAGGGCGTGTCGTACGATTCGCTGGTGGTCAAGCACCACGACGAGGCGGAACTGCGCCTGATGGCCGATCCGGTGCCGCGTGACTCGCTGCCGGCGGAGTATCGGGTGGCGATCGAGGGCAAGAAGGCCCTGGACTTTGCCGGCCCGTTCACGATCCCCAATCCCGCGTCGGGGTTCGGCAAGATCGTGATCCTGCAGCTGGCGACCGTCGAGGACGGCGGCGAGATGAAGATCAGCGACATTCGCGACCGCGTCCGGTCGCAGCTGTCGCAGGAGAAGACGGCGCGGCGCATCCTCGACCAGCTGCGCAAGGAACTCTACGTCTCCATCCGCATGTGACGACGCCCCGGCTCGCGATCACGCTGGGTGACCCGCGCGGCATAGGCGCGGAAATCGTACGCAAGGCGCTCGCCGACCATCGGGTGGCGGGCGCTTGTCGTTGGGTGGTCGTTGGCCCGACGGGACTCGAGTGCCCGGCGGACGAAGTGATCGGCGAGTGGCACGCGCGGCAGGGGGACGCCAATGCGGGGCGACTGGCGGGCAAGGCCATCAAGCGCGCGGTGGCCATGTGCCAGGGGGGCGACGCCGACGGCATCGTGACGGCGCCTATCGACAAGCGCGCGCTCTTGGCCGGCGGGTACGACTATCCCGGCCATACCGAGATGCTGGCGGCGCTCACCGGGCGTGACGTCGCGATGATGCTGGCCAGCGACCGCCTGCGTGTGGTGCTGGCCACCACGCACCTGGCGCTGCGCGATGTGCCGGCGGCGCTGACGGCCGAGGTGATCGCGCGGGTGGCGCGGGTGACGCGCGACGGACTGCGCGCCGGTTTCGGCATCGCCGCGCCGCGCATTGCGTTGTGCGCGCTGAACCCGCATGCCGGCGACGGTGGGCGCTTTGGGCGCGAGGACGACGAGTTGCTGGCGCCGGCGGCACGCGCCAACGGACTGCTGGGGCCATTCCCGGCCGACACGGTGTTTGTGCGCGCGATGCGCGGCGAGTTCGATGCGGTGATCGCGCCGTACCACGATGTCGGGATGACGGCCATCAAGGTGGCGAGCTTCGGCTCGGCGGTGAACGTCACGCTGGGGTTGCCGTGGCCGCGCACGTCACCGGATCACGGCACGGCCCTGGACATCGCGGGGCAGGGGAAGGCCGACCCGTCGTCGATGATCGAAGCGATCCTGATGGCTGCGCGGCTGGCGAGTCCGTTGGGTCGATAGCCGGTTTCTTCAACGCCAGATTGGTTTATTCAACACGGAGACCGGAGGGCCGCGGAGGGCCACGGAGTACTACAAAAACCTTGAGGGGCTCGGCGGACAGTACTCTCCGCCGCGCCCCCTTTTTGTTGCCGTCCTCCGTGGCCCTCCGTTTGCTCCGGTCTCCGTGTTGAAGAAACGGATCCAAGGGCTACGCTCGGGTGTTCACGCGGGTCCGGTTCTTTCAACACGGAGACCGGAGGGCCGCGGAGGGCCACGGAGTACAGCAACAGAACAAATCAAAGGGGGTGTGGCGGAGAGTCCTGTCCGCCACGCTCCCTTTTTGTTGTCGTCCTCCGTGGCCCTCCGTTTGCTCCGGTCTCCGTGTTGAAGAAACCAAACCGGAGTGCCACACAAAATCAGTCCCGCGTCATCTCCAGCAGCGCAATGCGGCGCCCGTCCATCTCGCGCACCGTCCACGTCGCTCCGCCGCCGCTCACGCGATCGCCCGGCTGCGGCAGTCGCCCCAGCAGGCCAAAGACGAAGCCGCCGATCGTCGTGTAGTCCTCGTCGGGAATGTGCAGGTCGTGCTGTTCGTTCACGTCGCCGATCTCCGCCTGACCCGGCAGCAGCGCCTCGCCCTGCGCGTTGTGCTGCACCGCCGCCGCCCCTTCGTCGTGCTCATCGAGGATCTCGCCCACCAACTCCTCGAGCAGGTCCTCCATCGTTACCAGTCCCGCCGTGCCGCCGTACTCGTCGAGCACGATGGCCAGGTGCTCCTTCATCCGCTTGAAGTCGGCCAGCACCTCCTCGACCTCGCGCGACCCCGGCACCGCGTGCACGTCGCGCATCACACTCGCCACCGAGAACGTGGCCGGCCGATGGCGCAGCACCGGCAGCAGGTCCTTGGCGTGCACCATGCCGACGATGTTGTCCAGGGAATCCTCGTACACCGGATACCGCGAGAAGCCGGCCTCCTCGATGATCGCCAGCGCCTCGTCCAGCGTGGCCTCCGCCTGCATGGCGACGATCGCCGTGCGCGGCGTCATCACCCCGCGCGCGTTCTTCTCGGAGAACTCGAACACCGCCCCGATCAGGTCGGCGTCCTGCTGCTCGATTTCGCCCTCGCGCTGGCTCTGCTCCACGATCACCTTGAGCTCGTCGGGCGAATGCACCGAGTCGTGCGTGGCATCGAGCCGCATCCCGAACGGGCGCAGCACGACACTGGCCGAGGCGTTCAGCAGGATCGTGAACGGAGTCACCAGCCAGGCGAACCCCATCAACGGCGGCGCCAGCCACTTGGCCCAGCGCTCGGGGTGCTGCAGCGCCGCGGCGCGCGGCGCCAACTCCCCGAACACGACGTGCAGGTACGTCACCGCCATCAACGCGACCGCCGCGCCCAGGCTGACGCGCAGGCCGGCCTCGATGGCAAACGGGAGCAGGGCGAACCATCCTTCGAACACGTGCCCAACGGACTCCTCCGCCACCCAGCCGAGGCCCAGCGAGGCCGTCGTGATTCCCAACTGGCTGGCCGACAGCACACGCGCCAGATTGTCCGTGGCGCGCAGCGCAAACCGGGCCAGGGAGTCGCCGGCACGCACCATGGCCTGCAGGCGCGTGCGGCGGGCGCGCACGAGGGCGAACTCCGCCGCGACGAAGAACCCGTTCAGGAGCAGCAGCAGGACGATGAGGCCAAGTCGCGAGAGCACGCGTCAAACGTACCGAGGGAGCAGCGGACAACGCCAGCGCGGGGTCAAGGCGTGAGCACGCCCGCGACCCCGGCGGACTGCGCGTCGCTCGCCCAGGGACGCACCGGCGGTTCGCCGTCGGCGCATCTGCACGGCGGCGCCCCGGACGGGCACGACCATCACCACCAGCACGCCGTGGCGACGGCCGGCCTGAGAGCGGCGCTCTGGATGACGCTGCTGTTCTTCTTTGCCGAGCTCATCGGCGGCGTGCTGGCCAACTCGCTCGCATTGCTGGCCGATGCGGGGCACATGTTCACCGATGTAGGCGCGCTGGGGCTGTCGCTGTTCGTGGCCTGGTTCAGCCGGCAGCCGAGCACCGCGCGCAAGACGTTCGGCTACCTGCGCTGGGAGATCCTCGCGGCCTTCCTCAACGGCTCGGCGCTGCTGCTGGTGAGCGCTGGCATCGTGTGGGAGGCCATTGGGCGCCTGCGGCACCCGGAGCCGATCGAGAGCGGCGTGATGCTGGTGGTAGCCACCGGCGGCCTGGTGGTGAACATCATCG
>CANNKR010000174.1 GCA_947504615.1 Gemmatimonadota bacterium
CGCGTCCGTGAACTCGGCCATCCTTCTCGACAAGGCCCCCGGCCGCAAGGAAGCGGACGACCAGTGGAAGAAGGAAGCGCAGGGAATGCAGGAACAGGTGACTCGCATGCAGGATACCCTGCAGTCGATGATCACCGCCTATCAGAAGGTGGAAGCGACCCTCAGTGCGCCGGCCCGTGAAATGCGCCAGAAGACCATTGGCGACCGCGAGCAGGAGTTCCAGACGCGCACGCAGGCGCTGGACCTTCAGGCCCAGCAGCGCCAGTCCGCGCTGCTCCAGCCGATCATCGAGCAGATCAAGGTGGCGCTCGAGGACGTGCGCAAGGAAGAGGGGCTGACCATGATCTTCGACGTTGGCGCCCAGAGCAACCCGATTGTGGCGATCGACAAGAATCTCGACATCACGGACAAGGTGCTCGTGAAGTTGCGCACGATGCCGGTGCCGCAGGTGGCGATGCCGCAGCCTGCCAAGCCGTCCGCACCAGCCGCCGCCAAGCCGGCAGCGCCTGCGGCTGGCCCGGTGGCGGCTCCCGCCGGCGCAGCGAAGCCGAAGATCCCGCCGACGCGCTAACCCGCGCGGCATTCCCACCCCGGGAGGTTGCATGGCGCACGCCCTGCCGCAGCTGTCGATGACGGCCGCCGAAATCGCCGAGGCGACCGGCGGCCAGCTGGTTGGCGATGGGGCGGTCGTGGTGCACGCGATTGCTCCGCTTGATCGCGCCGGCGAAGAGGAACTCAGTTTCTTCGCATCGGCGCGCTATGCGTCGCAGATGCAGGATTCGAGTGCGGGGGTGGTGCTCGTTTCCACGGAGCTGAAGGGGACGCCCGGCAAGTGCCGGGCGCGCATCGTGGTGGCCAATCCCCACGACGCGCTGATCGGACTGATCCCGCGGTTCTACCGGCCGGTGGCGCATCCGACCGGCATTCACCCCGCCGCTCGCATCGGGCGGAACGTGCTGGTGGGCGATGACGTCAGCATCGAGGCCGGGGCGGTGGTTGAGGATGACGTGGTCATCGGCGACCGGACGTGGATTGCCACGCAGACCGTCGTCGGTGCCGGCTCGAAGATCGGCGATGACTGCCTGATCTACTCGCAGGTCAGCATCTACCCGCACACCCGCATCGGGAACCGCGTGATCGTGCACAGCGGCACGCGGCTTGGCACCGACGGCTTTGGCTACGTGCAGAAGGACGTGGGCGGGCAGGTGGTGCACGTCAAGATTCCGCACGTGGGGCGGACGATCATCGGCAATGACGTCGAGATCGGCGGCAACTGCTCGATTGACCGCGGCAGCGTGGACGACACGGTCATCGGGGCCGGCACGAAGATCGACAACCTCGTGCATATCGGGCACAATGTGCGCATCGGCAAGCTGTGCCTGATCATGGGACAGGTTGGTATTGCGGGCAGCACCCGCGTCGAGGATGGCGTGATCATCGCCGGGCAGGTGGGGCTGGCGGGTCACATCACGGTCGGTGCCGGGGTGCGCATCGCCGGGCAGGCCGGTGTCATCAGTGACGTGCCGGCGGGGGAGACGTGGTCGGGGTATCCGGCCAGGCCTCACAAGGAATCGCTGCGCGCGTCGGCGGCGTTCCTGAAGCTTCCGGAACTGATGCAGCGCATCGAGAAGCTGCTCGAGCGGGTCAAGTTGTGAGTGGGCGCCGGACCATCGCGCAGTCCACGGCGGTGGACGGTGTAGGGCTTCACCTTGGCCAGAGGTGCCGGCTCATCTTTCAGCCGGCGCCGGTGGGCCATGGCGTGGTGTTCCGCCGGATCGACTTGCCGGGCTGCCCGGAGATCCGGGCGCATGTCTCGATGGCGGAGGCCGCCGAGCGGCGCACGCAACTGGGGCAGGGCGAGTCGGCGCTGCACACGGTGGAGCACGTGCTGGCGGCGGTGGCCGGGAGTTCCATCGACGACCTCGTGATCGTCATGGATGGGCCGGAACCCCCCATCCTCGACGGCAGTTCGCAGCCGTTCGTGGCGGCCCTCGCGGCGGCAGGCGTGGTGGAGCACGGCGGGACCGTGGAGTACCTTCGTCTCACGGACACCGTGCGCGTGGTGGACGGCGAGTCGGTGTACGTGGCGCATCCGGCGGACGCATTGACGCTGGAGGTGCAGATCGAGTTTCCGCATCCGCTGATCGGGATGCAGCAGGGCGTGTGGCGGGTGACGGATGAACTGTTCGCACGCGAGCTGGCCCCGGCGCGGACGTTCGGATTTCTCCACGAGGTCGAAGCGCTGCAGGGCAAGGGACTGATCAAGGGTGCGTCGACGGCAAACGCCGTGGTGCTCGACGCGCAGGGAGTGGTGGATACGACGCTGCGCTGGCCGGACGAGTTTGTCCGGCACAAGGCGATGGACTTAGTGGGCGACCTGTCGTTGGCCGGCAAGCGGGTGCTGGCGCGCATCTCAGCCAGCAAGCCCAGCCATCGCGGAACGGTGACGCTGGTGCGCGAGTTGCTCGCGCATGCCCGGCGGGAGGATCGTGTGCTCGGAATAGAAGACATCATGAAGGTGCTGCCGCACCGGTATCCGTTTCTCTTCGTCGACCGGATTATCGAGATGGAGGAGGGCAAGCGGATCGTCGGCATCAAGAACGTCACGATCAACGAGCCATTCTTCCAGGGGCACTTTCCGGGGCACCCGATCATGCCCGGCGTGCTGATCGTCGAGGCGATGGCGCAGGTGGGCGGCATGTTGCTGATGGGCACGGTGGATGATCCCGATACCAAGGTGGTGTACTTCATGTCGCTCGATAACGTGAAATTCCGTAAGCCGGTGAAGCCCGGCGATCAGCTGCGGTTTGAACTCGACGTCGTCCAGGTGCGGGGGAAGATCTGCCGCATGAAGGGCGTCGTAAAAGTCGATGGCGACGTCGTGTGCGAGGCCGAGATGGCCGCCATGGTGCGCGATCGATGACGGCCCGCATCCATCCCACCGCGATCGTCGATGACGGCGCCGTGCTCGGCGCGGACGTCCAGGTCGGTCCCGGGGCGATCATCGGCCCGCGTTGCACGGTCGGCGACGGCTGCGTCATTGCGGCGCATGCGGTGCTCGAGGAGAACGTGCGCCTGGGCCAGGAAGTGAAGATCGGCATCGGTACGGTGCTCGGCAGCCTGCCGCAGGACCTGAAGTTCAAGGGCGAGGAGACGTGGGTGGAAGTCGGCGACCGGACGACGATCCGCGAGTACTCCACGATCAACCGTGCCACGGCGCAGTCGTACCGGACCACGGTCGGCAAGGACTGTTTCCTGATGTCGTATGTGCATGTGGCGCACGACTGTCACATCGGCGACGGCGTGATCATCTCCAATGCGACACAGCTGGCCGGGCATGTGACGATCGAGGAACGCGCCATCATTTCCGGCGTGCTCGCCGTGCACCAGTTCGCGCGGATCGGCCGGTTCTCGTTCATCGGCGGCATGTCGCGGGTGAACAAGGACGTGCCGCCGTACGTGAAGGCGGTGGGGAACCCGATCAAGCTGTACGGGCTGAACAGCATCGGGCTGCAGCGCAACGGGTTCTCGCCCGAAGTGATCATGGAGCTGAAGAAGGCGTATCGCCTGTTTTTCCGCAGCGAACTCAACATCACGCAGGCGCTGGAGCAGGCGCGGCGGGATCTCGCGATGAGCCCCGAGGTGCAGTCGTTCGTGGACTTCGTCGAGGCGAGTCAGCGCGGCATCGTGATATGACCGGGCCGCTGCGGGTCGGCGTGGTGGGCACGGGGGCGCTGGGATTCCATCACCTGCGCCACCTCCGCACGCTGCCGGGCGCGGTCGTGCGCGGATTCTTCGAGGCCGATGCCGCGCGTGCGGTTACGGTCTCGCGGGAACTGGACGTCCCGTCGGCCGCGACGCTGGACGCGCTGCTCGACGACGTGGATGCCCTGACGATCGTCGTGCCGACGCCCGCGCACTTTGCGGTGGCCAAGGCGGCGCTGGCCCGGGGCAAGCATGTGCTGATCGAGAAGCCGATCACGACGACGCTCGCCGAAGCCGACGAACTGCTGGCGCTGGCGTCGACCACGGGTGCGCTGGTGCAGATTGGCCACATCGAGCGCTTCAACCGCGCCATTCGCGCCGCGCTCCCGTATGTCGACCAGCCGTTGTTCATCGAAAGCGAACGCCTGGCGCCGTTCAACCCGCGCGGGTCGGATGTGGCCGTGGTGCTCGACCTCATGATCCACGACATCGATCTCGTGCTCACGCTCACCAACGCGAAGGTGACGCAGGTCTCGGCGGCCGGCGTCGGCGTGCTGACGGGGAGCGTGGACATCGCGAACGCGCGGGTCGGGTTTGCGAACGGCGCGATTGCGAACATCACGGCCAGCCGCATCTCGCGCGATCGCACGCGGAAGCTGCGCCTGTTTCAGCGCAACGGCTATCTGTCGCTCGATCTCGGCGCCGGCAATGGCGAACTGTTCCGGTTGCGCGGGGACGTGGACATGGCGGCGCTGGCGCTGTCGGCGCAACCGGATGTCGCGGCCTTTGTCGAGCGCATCCCCCTGGAGGCGCCGGAGGGCGACGCCCTCAAGCTGGAACTCGAGTCGTTCGTGGCCGCGGTGCGCGGTGAGTCCCCGGTCCCCGTGACTGGCGCGGATGGCCGCGACGCGTTGGCGGTGGCCCTGCAGATCGTGGCCGACATCGAACGGTCACGGGCCGCGCTGGCCGCGGCGTCGCGTCCCGGTGCGTGATGTCCTGATCATCGCCGGCGAGGCGTCTGGCGACCTGCATGGCGCCGGCGTCGCCGAGCGATTGCGTGCCCTGCGTCCCGACCTCCCGCTCGTCGGCATGGGGGGAGAACGCATGGCCGCCGCGGGCGTGACCCTGTTCGAGCGCGCCGACGGCGTCGTGGGCTTCGTGGAGGTGCTCAAACATCTGCCGGCGCACCTGCGCCTGCTGCGGCGCGTCACGTCCATGCTGCGCAGCGGCCGCGTGGGGCTGGTGATCCTGATCGACTACCCGGGATTCAATCTCCGCGTGGCGCAGGCGGCGCATGCGGCGGGCGTGCCTGTGCTGTACTACATCACGCCGCAGGTGTGGGCGTGGAAGCCGGGGCGCCTGAAGATGATGGCGCGGGTGATCACCAAGGCGGCGGTGATCCTGCCGTTCGAGGAGCGCCTGCTGCGCGATGCCGGCGTCGAGGCGACGTTCGTGGGGCATCCGTTACTCGATCGAGCACTCACCATGCCGGATCGCGCCGAGGCGCGTCGCCGCATTGGCGTGCCGGCGGATGCCGAAGTGCTGGCGCTGTTTCCAGGGAGCCGCGCGCAGGAGATCGAGCGGCACCTCGCCGAGTTCGAGGCGGTGGCGCGCGAGTTGGAGCGCCGTCGCCCAGGGCTGCATGTGGTCGTCAGCGTCGCTCCGACCATCCGTCTTGACGCGGCGCGCGTGCCGTTCCCGATGGTGCGGGCGCAATCGTTCGACGTGCTGCGCGCGGCCGATGTGGCGCTGTGCAAGAGCGGCACGACGACACTCGAGGCGGCGGTGGCGGGATGCCCGTGCGCGGTGGTCTACAAGACGAGCCGCATCACCTATGCCATCGCGCGCCGCCTGGTGACCATCCCCCACATCGGCCTGCTGAACGTGGTCGCCGGTCGCGAAGTGGCGCCCGAGTTCGTGCAGGATGCTTTCACCACCGATGCGGTGGCCAACGCCCTCGACCCGTTGTTCGTTGCCGGCAACCCCGTGCGCGAGCGGATGGTGCAGGGGATGGCGGAGGTGCGCCGCACGCTTGGGGAGCCGGGCGCGGCTTCGCGCGTCGCGGAGATGGCGGCCGGGATGGTACCACGGGAGCCGTCGGCGTGACGTCGCCTGAGGCCGCCAAGGCCATCAGGAACGCCCGCAAGGTGCGGTGGGCGGCACGTGTCGGCTATTGGGCGGTGCGCGTTTTGGGTGCGACCTGGCGGATGGAAGTGCGGCATGAGGAGGCCTGGCCGCTGGACGAGGGCCGCCGTCGCACCGTGGTGCTCGCGTGCTGGCATGGCGAGATGCTGGCCTGCATCTGGTCGCAACGAAATTGCGGCATCATGGCGTTGGCCAGCGAGCACGGCGACGCCGAGATCGTCGCGCGCATCATACAGCGCCTGGGGTTCGCGGCGCCGGCGCGCGGGTCGAGCACGCGCGGCGGCCTGCGCGGCCTCATGACTCTGGTGCAGGCGTTGCGCGATGGCATCACGGTCGCGTTCACGCCCGACGGTCCACGCGGTCCGGCGCGCGTGGCGCAGCCCGGCGTGCTGCTGGCAGCGCTCCGCTCCGGGACCGTGATCCTGCCGATGGCGATGCACGCCTCGAGCGCCTGGCAGGCGAAGAGCTGGGATCGATTTACCGTCCCCAAGCCCTTTGCCAAGGTGTGTGTGGCCTTTGGTGAACCGTTCACGCCGCGTGTCGAGGATGACCGGCTGGCCGCCGGCGAGCACGAGCGGTTCGCGGCCGCGTTCGCCGAAGCGTCGGAGCGTGCGCGTGCGTGAGCGCCTTGCCGCCCGCGTCTGGTACGGCACCGACGTTCTGGCCGGCGCCGTGCGTACGCTCCTGTGGCCCGCCGAGTGGCTGTTCTCCGCGGTCGGTGAGTCCGCAGGATCGCGCCGGGCGCGCCGGGCTGGACCCACGGCGGTGCCGACCGTGTCCGTTGGGAACCTGACGGTCGGTGGGACCGGCAAAACCCCAGTGGCGGCATGGCTGGCGGCGGGGCTGCGCTCACGGGGTCTCGCGCCGGCGCTTCTGCTGCGCGGGTACGGTGACGACGAACCGCTGGTGCATGCCCGGCTGAATCCGGATGTGCCGGTGTTGATCGATCCGGAGCGTCGCCGCAGTGCCCGGCGCGCGGTGGCTCAGGGCGCGACGGCCCTCGTACTCGACGATGCCTTCCAGCACCGGCAGATGCCGCGGAACATCGACGTGGTGCTCGTGAGCGCCGACGCCTGGGACGGGCGAGTGCGCCTGCTGCCGGCGGGCCCATTCCGTGAACCCTTGTCGGCGTTGCGTCGCGCGAGCCTCGTCCTTGTGACGCGCAAGGCCGTGTCGGCGGCCCGCGCCCGCGAGGTGGCGGCCGAGGTGGCGCAGGCCTCCGGGCAGGTGCCGGTGGCCATCGCGCATCTTGC
>CANNKR010000175.1 GCA_947504615.1 Gemmatimonadota bacterium
GCGCTGTTCGAACTGGCCTACGGTCGTTTCGCCGAGCGGGCGGCGCGCGCCGAGGCGGTGCGGACCCTGGAGGACGTCACCCAGCGGGTGCATGGGGAGTACGTCGCCCGGTTGACGCAACTTGAGCAGCAGTTGACGCAGGCGCGCGATGCCGCCCCGCGGGACGATGCCGGGGAGACTTTGCTGCGCGAACGAGAGGTGGCGAAGGCCGCCGAAGAGGCGCGGCGGAGCGCGTCACGGCTGCGCGCGCTCGAGCACCAGGTGACCGCGGCGGTCGGCCAGCTCGAGATGGCGCACATCGAGTTGCACCGGCGCAGCGAGGCGCTGCGTCAGCGCACGCGCACCATCTACCTGCTCGACCGCGTCCTCGCCCTGGCGGCAGAGCAGGTGGATCCGCGACGCCTCGCCGAAGGGCTGCTGGCGCTGGTCGGCGACGACATGCAGGCGCTGCGTTGTTCGCTGTTCTTGCGCGCGCCGGAGCCCGACACGCTGTATCTCGCCGCCTCGCGCGGCCTCGCACCGCATGTCCTCGAAGGGTCGCGCATCACCATCGGGCAGGGCGTCGCCGGGCGCGTGGCTGCCACGCGCACGCCGCTGCTCGTCGTCGATGCGTCGGACGCGCAGGCCCAGCCGCTGCTGCGCGATGAATACCTGACCACGGGGTCGTTCATCTCCTTCCCGCTGGTGATGCGTGACGAGTTGCTCGGGGTGGTGAACCTCACGAACCGCGCCCAGCGCGGCCTGTTCGTGGAGGAGGACGTCGAGCGTGTGCGTCTGCTCGGCGTCGTCATTTCAATGATCGCCGTCGAAGCGCGCCTGCCCGAACGGTTGCTCGGGCGCCTCGATGAGTGACAACGCGCTGCAGACTGGCATCAAACGGCTCTCCATGGGCAAGTCGCTGTCGCGCGACGAGGCCGCGGCCGCCTTCGGCTGTGTGATGCGTGGGGAAGGAACGGCGGCGCAGGTCGCGGCGCTTCTCGTTGGGCTCCGCGTCAAAGGGGAGACCCTGGACGAAGTCGCAGGAGCGGCGACCGCGTTGCGTGCGGCCATGACGGTGCTGCGCGCCGACGCCCCTGAGGACCTGGTCGACACCTGCGGCACCGGCGGCGGAACCGTCTCCACCTTCAATATCTCCACGGCGGCCGCGCTGCTCGCCGCCGGAGCGGGGGTGCGGGTGGCCAAGCACGGCAACCGCTCGTTTACCTCGCGCTCGGGGAGCGCGGACGTGCTCGAGGCACTCGGCGTGCCCATCGACCTGACGGTCGACCGCATGCGCGACGTGCTCGAGAACGCCGGCATCGTCTTCATGTTCGCGCCGACCATGCATCCCGCCATGCGGCACGTGGGCCCCGTGCGGCGCGAGATCGCGATCCCCACGGTCATGAACCTCATCGGGCCGCTCGCCAACCCGGCCCGCGCCGGGCGTCAGGTGATCGGCGTCGCCGATCCCGCGCGCCTGGGACTCATTGGCGGCGCACTGCAGGCGCTGGGCACCACCCACAGCATCGTGGTGCATGGCGAACCCGGCATGGACGAGATCTCCCCTCTCGGCAATACCACGGTGCTCGAACTGGTGGACGGAGAGGCGCGTTCGTGGACGATCGAACCGGAGCGCCTGGGCGTGGAGCCCACCAACACCAATGAACTGGTCGGTGCCGATCCGGTCGACAATGCACGCATAGTGGAAGCCGTGCTGGCGGGGCGGGGAAATCCGGGGGCCACGGCCGCCGTGGTGCTGAATGCGGCGGGTGCCCTGTACATCAGTGGAAAGGTCGCGGATTTTGCCGGCGCCATGACGATGGCTCGCGACGCCCTGCGTGCCGGAGCCGGTCGCGATGCCCTCGAGCGCCTGCGCGCCGCCACAAGACGGGCCAGCGGCAGGTAACTCGCCTCGGTGGCCGGCCCTCGTTGGAGGACTCGCGCCCGCTTAGTACCGCCGCAACACCCCGACCACCACGCCTTCGATGCGGATGTCGTCGGTGCGATCGAAGTACATGGGGGCGAGCGATTCATTGGCCGGCTGCAGGCGAACCCGGCCGTCGCGCTCGCGATAGAATCGCTTCACCGTCGCCGCCGAGCCGTTCAGCATGGCGATGACCATCTCGCCGTTATCCGCGGTGTGCCGCTCGTTCACCACCACCAGGTCGCCATCGGCAATCTGGTCGTCGATCATCGAGTTGCCGCGCACCCGCAGCACGTAGTGATTGCCGCCGCGCCGCACGAAGTCGTCGGGAACGGCAATGGTCTCGCCGGTCGTGGAATGCTCGATGGCCACACCGGCCGCCACCGCCCCGAGCAGGGGGAGCTCCACCGATTGCGGGAAGACCTCGGATGGCAGGATCTCGATAGCGCGGCTCTCGTTGTAGCTGCGCTTGATGTATCCCTTCCGCTCGAGGTTCGTGAGGTGTTCGTGGACCGTCGCCAGCGAGCTATATTCGAAGTGCGCGGCGATCTCCTCAAAACTCGGCGCATACCCGTAGTCGCCCTGGTAGCCCTGCAGGTAGTCGAGGATCTGGCGCTGGCGCTTGGTGAGCGGCATGGCGGCGGTTCCGGTGTATGGTTGCGGTGCATCTGGCATGCGTCGAACAGACGAGCGAATAAACCCCGAAGTAACGGTAGCCGAACATTGACCGAAGTGCAACAGGGGGCGTGGACGGCAGCCGCCGGGCCGCTGGGACGGTTATCGGCGCGCTCTGCAGAGCGTGCGGTCGCTGCCCAGGGTTCCCGGCGTGCGCTCGAGCGCCAGCTTCCCGACCTCGCGGTCCCTCCGTCGTTTCGCCTGGCGTTATCGCGCCCCGACGTGGCGATCATCGCCGAGTTGAAGCGCCGGTCGCCCAGCAAGGGGGAACTCGACCTCACCCTCGATGCCGCTGTTCGAGGCGCCGCGTACGAGCGCGGCGGGGCGTCGGCGCTGTCGATCCTCACGGAACCGTCGGAGTTCGATGGGCGGATCGAGGACATCGGGGCCGCCCGGGCCGCCACGACCATTCCGTTGTTGCGCAAGGATTTCATCGTCGATGAAATCCAGCTGCTCGAAGCGCGCGTGGCCGGCGCCAGTGCGGTGCTCCTGATTGCCCGCGCCCTTCCGGCCGAGCGATTCCTCGCGCTGGCCGATAGTGCCCGTGCGCTAGGGCTCGAGCTGTTGCTGGAAGTGCGCGATGAGCGGGAGCTCGAGCGTGCCCTCGGAGTCCCGGACGCGGTGATCGGCGTCAACAACCGAAACCTCGAGACCCTGCAGATTGACGACGCGGTGTCCGCACGGCTGTTGCAACTGGTGCCGAGCGCTCGAGTCGCGGTCTATGAAAGTGGCGTGCGTGACGTCGATGGGGTGCGCCGGGCCGCAGTGCTGGGCGCGGACGCGGTACTCGTCGGTTCGGCGCTCTCGGTGTCCGGATCGCCCGGGATGGCGGTGCGCGCGTTGACCGGTGTTCCCCGGAGCCCCCGTGGCTGAGGTGAAGTTCTGCGGCCTGACGCGGCCCCAGGATGCGGCCTTCGCGGCGTCCCTCGGCGCGGCGTTCGTGGGCGCGGTGTTCGCTCCCGGGCCGCGGACGCGCACGGCGGCGGAGGCACTCCTGCTCTTTGATGCCGCCGCAGGTGCCGGGTCGCCGCGGTGCGTGGGGGTGTTCGGCACGCAGTCGGTTCCGGAGATCATTGCCATCGCCGACGCGGCACGCCTGGATGTTGTGCAACTCCACGGGGCGTCGGAGCCCGACGCGGTGGACGAGATCCGCCAGCACTTTGCCGGCAAGGTGTGGCGCGTGCTGCGGGTACGAGGGGCGCCCCGCGAGTCCGAGTTGCGAGCGGCTCCCGTGGGCGTCGATGCCGTGGTAGTCGATGCGCTCGTGGACGGCGCGCTTGGAGGCACTGGGGTCGCCGTGGATTGGGACGCGCTGGCGGCGGCCATCGAGCGGGCGGGACGCCCCGCTCGCCTGATCCTTGCCGGCGGACTGCGTGCGGAGAACGTCGGACGGGCGGTGGAACTGGTCGCCCCGGATGTCGTGGATGTATCGTCCGGAGTGGAGTCAGCTCCGGGAATCAAGGATCATGAACGGATGCGCGCCTTTGCCCTGGCAGCGGCGCGCGGGGGACGGTAAGCATGTCGATGCAGGCAAGACCCAGTGACCGATTCGGCGCCTTCGGTGGACGCTACGTGCCCGAGACGCTGGTGCCGGCGCTGGAGGAACTGGAGTTGGCGCTGGAATCGGCGCTGGCCGATCCGCAGTTCCACGCCGAGCTGAACGGGATGCTGGAGCACTACGTGGGGCGTCCGTCGGCCCTCAGTGATGCGCCGCGATTCTCGGAGCTTGTCGGTGCCCCGGTCTGGCTCAAGCGCGAAGACCTCAACCACACGGGCGCCCACAAGATCAACAGCGCGCTGGCGCAGGCGCTGCTGGCCCGTCGCATGGGGAAGCGCCGGATCATCGCCGAGACGGGGGCGGGCCAGCACGGGGTGGCGGCCGCCACGGTGTGCGCGCGTCTGGGCCTGGAGTGCGTGGTGTACATGGGCGAAGAGGACATGCGCCGGCAACAGCTCAACGTCTACCGGATGCGGCTGATGGGAGCCACCGTGGTGCCGGTGACCGCCGGCACGCGGACCCTGAAGGACGCGACGACGGAGGCCATTCGCGACTGGGTGACCACCTGTCCGACGAGCCATTACATCATTGGATCCGTCGTGGGGCCGGCGCCGTATCCGCGGATGGTGCGCGACTTTCAGGCCATCATCGGTCGCGAGGCGCGCACGCAGATGCTCGCGCGCGCCGGCCGGTTGCCGCGCAGCGTCGTGGCGTGCGTGGGCGGCGGGTCCAACGCGATGGGGATCTTTCACGCCTTCGTGCCGGACGCCGGAGTGGAACTGATCGGGGTCGAAGCGGCCGGGCACGGATTGGACAGCGACGCGCATTCCGCCAGCCTGACGCGCGGCACGCCGGGCGTCCTCCATGGCGCCCTCAGCTACCTGCTGCAGGACGCGCATGGGCAGGTGCATCCGGCACATTCGATCTCGGCGGGGCTCGACTATCCGGGCGTGGGGCCGGAGCATTCGTTTCTGAAGGATTCGGGGCGCGCCACGTACGTGTCGGTGACCGACGACGAGGCGCTGAAGGGCTTCGAGATGCTCGGGCGCCTGGAGGGGATCATCCCCGCGCTCGAGACGGCGCACGCCGTCGCCTGGATCGCCTCGCAGGCGGGCCGCTGGGCCGCGGATGAGCCGGTGCTGCTGTGCGTGAGCGGTCGCGGCGACAAGGATGTGGCGCAGGTGAGCGAATCGCGTATCTTCGCAGTATGAGTTCTGCGCTGGTGCCCGCGTCCGAAGAGGGGCCGGAAGATCTTGAGCCTCCGTTCTCCCCGACTCTCGTCGAGGAGATGCTGCGGCAACTCGACAAGACCATTCGGTCGCACCTGCTGTACCTGAACAACCACAACAACCCGAGTTACACCAAGGCCGTCGAGCAGTTGCGGGCCACGTTGCTGCGGTTGTGGCAGGAGACCGATCGCGTGACGCTCCTCGTGAGCGAGGTCGCACTGCTCTGGTGTGGCCAGCCGGTGTTCGAGGAGCCCACCAAGGCGTCGGATTCGCTGCCGTGGATGCTGTTCAAGGACGGCCTGCGCGAGCTGACGCTGCAGCCGGGGTTCGAGGAACGTGAACTGATCGACTTCCTGGTGATCATTCCGCGAGTCCGACGCACCCAGGCCAACCAGGACGATCTGCTCACGCTGCTGTGGGAGGCCGAGTTCACGTCCCTGCAGTACCGATACGTGGAGGTGTCTGACGACACCGGCGCCGAACTGCAGACCTCGCCCAACCCGGGGCGGTGGCCGATGGGCTCCGGCGCGCGCGCGGATGATCCCAAAAACGCCATCCTCGAGGCGCGGGCGGCCGTGGGGGGTGGCGAGGGCGCGGAATCGGCCGGGGGAACGGACGACGCGCGGCGCGCCGGTATCGTCCGCATGGAGGACTTCGACAGCACGCTCTACTTCCTGGACGCCGCCGAGGTGGAGTACCTGCGCCAGGAGACGGTGCGCGAGTACGCCACCGACCTTCGCCGTGGCGTCCTCGACTCGCTGCTCGATATCTTCGAATTCCAGATCGATCCGCTCGTGCGAGCCGAGGTGGTCTCTGACCTCGAGGCGCTGATGCTGCACCTGCTCTCGGCGGGGCAGTTCGCGAACGTGGCGTACCTGCTGCGCGAGGCCACGGTGACGCTCGAGCGGGCGCGGGACGTCCAGCCCGCCACCCGCCAGCGGCTGGGCTCGCTCTCGGTACGCCTCAGTGAACCGGTGGCGTTGTCGCAGCTGCTCGAGGCCATGGACGTGGCCCCCACGTTGCCGTCATCGACGGAACTGAATGAACTCTTTTCGCAGCTGCAGCCCACGGCGCTCTCGACCATCTTCGCCTGGCTGCCCCGCACGCAGAATCCCGGGCTGCGTCCCCTGCTCGAAGGCGCGGCCGGTCGCATCGCGGAATCCGCCACGGGCGAACTCGTGAAGCTGATTTCGGATCCGTCGGCCGAAGTGGCCCTCGAGGCCATCCGCCGCTGTGGGGCCATGCGGGCCGCCGCCGGCGTGCCGGCGATGGCGCGTGTGCTGGAGCATGGCGAGCGGGACCTGCGCATGGCCGCGCTGACGTCGCTGGGCGATATCGGGTCGGCGGGCGCCCTGCAGGCCATGGAGCGCGCCTTGCAGGACGGCGATCGCGATGTCCGCGTGACCGTGGCCCGGGCCCTGACCGCGCGGCAGCATCGTCCGGCGTTGGCCAAGGTCGAGGCGGTGGTGAAGGGCAAGGAGCTGCGCGAGGCCGACCGCACGGAGCGCCTGGCGTTCTTTGAACTGTACGGCACGCTGTGTGGGGATGCGGGCATCCCGTTCCTCGACGGCCTGCTGAACGCCAAGGGCGGATTGTTCACCCGCAAGGAAGATCCCGAGCTGCGCGCGTGCGCGGCCGTTGCGCTGGGGCGCGTGGGTTCGGCGGCGGCCAGGGAGTCGCTGCAGCGCGCCGATGGCGACAAGGAAGTCATCGTGCGCAACGCGGTGAGCCGTGCGCTGCGCGGAGGTACCCAGTGACCGCGCCGACGCCGCCCC
>CANNKR010000176.1 GCA_947504615.1 Gemmatimonadota bacterium
GCGCGCGCCGCTCTTGGCCATGATATCGGGCACGCGGAACGAGCCGCCGATTTCCACCAGTTCGCCGCGCGACACGATGGCCTCACGACCGTCGGCCACGCTGTTCAACGCCAGCACCAGTGCCGCGGCGCAGTTGTTGACCACCAGCGCATCTTCGGCGCCCGTGAGTTCGCGCAGCAACTCGGCGCAGTGCACGTGCCGCGAGCCGCGTGCGCCGCGCTCCACGTCGTACTCCAGCGTCGAGAAGCCGCGTGCGACGTCGGCCAGCGCGGCGATGGCGGCCTCGGCCAGCGGGGCGCGACCCAGGTTGGTGTGCAGCACGACCCCGGTGGCGTTCAGCGCGGGCTGCAGGGTGGGACGTTCGCTCGCCCCGAGACGCTGGGCGATGTCGGCGGCCCAGGCGGCGTCCGACGTGGGAGCGGCGGCAGGCGCAGCGCGGGCCGCGGCCACGGCCGCGCGCACCGCGTCGGCCACCACATGGCGTGGCGCTACGGTATCGAGCTCGCGCACACCTGCCAACTCCAGGAGTACGTGCACCGCAGGGAGCGCTCGCCGTGGATCGGTCACGACGCGGGGGGCTTGGTGGGCGGCGCGGTCACCGGTGCCGCGTCCGGCTTCTTCTCGCCCTTGGCGGCAGGCGGTTCGGCTTTCTTCTCCACGGGCTTGGCCCGAGAGAAGGTCCGCTCGCTGGTGCGGGTCACGCCGGACGCACTGATCGCGTTGCGGATCGTCATCCGGTACGCACCCGGCGGGATCGGTTGCTCGAGTACGGCGATGAACTCCGGCGTGATGGCCTGTCGCGTGGGCACCGGCGGCGGTACGCGCACTACGGTGTCCCGGGCAGCGCGCCGTGCCTCGACGCGTGCGGCCTCGATAGAGTCGCGCTGCGCCAGCACACGCACGGAGTCGGCCCGCACGCGCGCCGCGCGACCCGCGATACTGGTGTCGGCGCGGAACGCGGAGTCCTTGACGAATGCGTCGCGTGCGCGCGTCACGGAATCGAACGCCGACGCCCGGATGATTTCCTTGACCAGCACGCGGCTGGAATCGGCACGGCGCAGTTCCACCTGGCCGGGCGCGAGTACCGGCAGGAGCGCGAGGGGACGGTCGAACACCAGGCGAACCGTCAGCGAGTCCTTGACGTCCACGCCCACGATGCGCGCGCCGAGCGTGTCGTGCATGAAGGCATAGAGGTCGAGCCGCACGGAGTCGGACACGGTCACGGTCACCGAGTCCCAGAGTTCCCGCGGCTCGAGGCGGCCATTGCTGTTGGCGTCGATGATCGTGCGCAGCAGGAACGTGCCGGGCGGCAGGAAGGGCAACGTGTAGCGTCCCGCCGAGTCGGAGCGCGCGATCCACCGGAACGTGGTGTCGCCGCCCATGGTGGCGTCAATGAGCGCCAGCCCCGCCGGCTTGACGGTGGCCCAGTCGAAGACGGCGCCGCGCACGACGCCGTGCGGAATGGTCGCACCCGAGCTGAAGACGAAGGTGCGCGACCGGGTGATGGCATTGCCGCTCAGGTCGCTGATGCCGGCCAGGAGCGTCAGCGCGTACGCCGTGTTGTCGTGAAACCCCTTGCGCGGCCGCACGGTGAGTGAGGACCGGTTCCAGGCCACGCGCGCGGCGCCATCGGACGGCGACAGCAGCACCACGGCGCCCAGGTCGGTGCCCGTGCGCGGCCGTTCACTGATCACCTCGTTGAACGACACCGTCACACCCTTGCCCTTGAACGCCGTGGCGCCCGAGTCGGGGGTGACCTTGACGATCACCGGCGCCGTGCGGTCGGGCGGACCACCCGGCGGGTTCCCCGGCGACGCGCAGGCCGACACAAGGGTCGCGACGAAGGTCGCGATCCGGACCGCGCTACGTGCGCCGTGTACGCTCACGCGCCGCCCATCGCGCGAATCTTCGTGCGCAGCTGGCCCGCGCGGACTCCCCATTCCCCGGCCTTGGCGCGTTCGGCGTCCACCACCGCCGCCGGCGCCTTGTCGGTGAAGCCGGTATTTGACAGCCGGGCGAGCAGTGCGGTCAACTGCTTGTCGAGCTGCGTCAGTTCGGTCTCCAGCTTGCCCCGCTCCTTGGCCACGTCGACGATTCCCTCGAGCGGGATGACGACCTCGAGTCCGCCGGCCAGCAGCGCGTGCGCCGCCGCACCCGGCGGGGCGACATCGGACGCCACCAGATCGGCGCGCGACATGCGATGCACGAACGCGCGCTCGGCGAGTGCGACCGCCGCCGCTGCCGCGTTCCCCGCGAGGTGCGCGGTGAGCGGCTGCGTGGGCGGGAGCACGTAGTCGTTGCGGATCTGACGCACCGCGGTGATGACGTCCTTCACCACCTCGAACGCCGATGCCGCGTCGGAGCGCGCGGGCGCCACCGGCCACTTGGCCTGCACCAGCCACGTCCCCTCGACATGCCCGGGGAGCTTCTGCCAGAGCGTCTCCGTAATGAACGGCATGATGGGGTGCAGCAAGCGCAGCCCCTGGTCGAAGCAGTGCACCAGCAGCGCGCGGGCGACGTCGCGATCCGCTCCCGGCTCGGAGAGGCGCGTCTTGCACGCTTCCACGTACCAGTCGGCCAGGTCGTTCCACAGAAAGCGTCGTGCGGACTCGGCGTGCGCGTCCAGGCGCAGGCCCACCTGCCGCTGATGCTCCGGCCATCCGCCAACGGGCGGACGCGCCGGCCCGAGCGCCGCGTCGCAGTCGGCGACCGCGTCGGCCAGCCGATTCACGATCCAGTGGTCGGCGCTGCGGAAGGTCGTGCGGTCGAGCGCCGCGAGCGGCGTCACCGGTTCGTCACCCACCTGCATCAGCAGGAAGCGTCCGATGTTCCACAGCTTGGTGGCGAAGTTGCGCCCCGGCGCGAAGGACTTTTCCAGATCCTCCGGGTCGAGCAGCACGTCGACGCCCATCCCCATGCCGGCGATCATCGTCCAGCGCAGCGCATCGGCGCCGAACTTGTCCACCACTTCCAGCGGGTCGATGCCGTTGCCGAGCGACTTGGACATTTTGCGGTGCTGCATGTCGCGGACGGTGCCGTGCAGGTAGACGGTGTGGAACGGCGCCTTTCCCGTGAACTCGTAGCCGGCCATGATCATGCGGGCGACCCAAAAGAAGAGGATCTCCGGGGCGGTCACCAGCACATCCGTGGGATAGAACCCCTTCAGGTCCGCACTGTCGGTGCCGCGGTCCCCCCCGCCATTGGCACCGGGCCAGCCGAGCGTGCTGATGGGCCAGAGCCAGGACGAGAACCAGGTGTCGAGCACGTCCTCGTCCTGCGTCCACGCCGCACCGCACGCGGGGCAGGTGGGCGCCGGATCTTCGCGGAACGCGCCTTCGTGCCCGCAGGCGCAGCGCCAGACGGGGATGCGATGTCCCCACCAGAGCTGCCGCGAGATGTTCCAGTCGCGAATTCCTTCCATCCAGTTGACGTACACCGCTTCCCAGCGCTCGGGGACGATGCGGACGGTGCCGTCGCGCACGGCCTGCAGCGCTGACTTGGCGAGCGGCGCCATCTGCACGAACCACTGGTCGCTCAACCGCGGCTCCACCACCGTGTGGCAGCGGTAGCAATGGCGCACCGAGTGGTGATGCTGGTCCACCTTGTCCAGGAGCCCGGCTTCCTCGAGCAGCTTCACGATCTTCTTGCGCGCGTCAAAGCGGTCGAGCCCGCGCAGCGCCTCGGGGACACGTCCGGCGGCATCCATCACCTCGTCCATGCGGCCGTCGGGGGTGATGACCACGGGCATGGCCAGCCCGTTGCGCTTGCCGGCCTCATAGTCATTGGGATCGTGCGCCGGCGTGATCTTCACCATGCCGGTGCCGAAGGCCTGATCCACGAAGCTGTCGGCGATGATCGGAATCGAGACACCGGCGATAGGCAGGGTGAGCAGCTTGCCGATGAACCCTTGGTATCGTGCGTCGTCGGGATGCACGGCCACGGCCACGTCGCCGAGCATCGTCTCGGGGCGGGTGGTCGCCACCGTGATGGACTGCGTGGGATCGTCGGCGAACGGATAACGCACGTGGTACAGCTTGCCGTGCGTCTCCTTGAACTCGGCTTCTTCGTCCGACAGCGACGTGAGGCAGCGCGGGCACCAGTGGATGACGCGGTGGCCGCGGTAGACGAGTCCCTTTTCGTACAGGCGCACGAAACACTCGCGCACGGCACGCGACAGGTCGGGGGAGAGCGTGTACGCGGTGCGGGTCCAGTCGGCGGAGGCGCCGATGGCGCGCAACTGCTGCAGGATGGTGCCGCCCGTTTCGCGCACGAACTCGGCCGTGCGGGCCACGAAGGCCTCGCGCCCCAGGTCGAACCGCGTCTTGCCTTCGGTGGCGACGAGCTTCTCGACGACGTTCTGCGTGGCGATGCCCGCGTGGTCGGTGCCCGGCACCCACAGCGCCTCGTCGCCCGCCATGCGTCGCCAGCGGATGATCACGTCCTGCACGGCGTTGTTCAGTCCGTGCCCGACGTGGAGCACGGCAGTGACGTTGGGTGGCGGGATGACGATCGTGAACGGATCGCGGGTCCCGCCGGCGCGCGTCGTCTGCGCCGGGTCGGCGTGGAAGAGGCCGGCGGCTTCCCAAGCGGCATACAGGGCGCGTTCAGTGGCGCCCGCATCGTACTGGGCGGGGATGTCGGAGGAAGTCGGGTTGGTCATGTGGCGATCAATCTACGGAATAGATGACGGTGGGAGTAGACGGTCGGCCATCGGCCGTCTATCCTCGCCCCCGCTCGCCCTGCTATCTTGGAGCGTTCCCGAGCGCCCCCTGCCTGACCGTCATCTGCCAGCCCCAATGTCCATTCCCGCGCCCGCCACCACCACGCGCGCCACGTTGCGGATATTCGCGCCGTGGGTGGTCTTTATCGTCCTGGTTGGCATCGGCCTGGTGTGCTTCTTCCTGTATGCTGATCGCGTGCCGTCGCTGTTGCAGACGTTCACCGATCGCTAGCCCACGTACTCTGCACTCCGGACTCCGTTTCGCATGTCGTCGCTGCTGACCCTGACTCTCCCCGATGGCGCCATTCGTGAAGTGGCGCCGGGCACCCTTCCCACCGAGGTCGTGGGCTCCATCGGCCCGCGCCTCCTGCTGGCGGCCATTGCCGTGTCGGTGGACGGTGAGGTGCAGGATCTCATGACCCCGCTGCGCCGCGGCGGCGCCTTTACGGTCATCACCGACAAGGATCCCCGCGCGCTGGGGGTCCTGCGGCACTCGGGGGCGCACGTGCTCGCCACCGCCGTGCGCCGCCTGCGACCCGAGGCCAAGATCGGATTCGGCCCGGCCATCGACGACGGCTTCTACTACGATTTCGAGGTGGACAAGCCGTTCACGCCCGAGGATCTCGAGGCGTTCGAAGCCGAGATGCGGAAGGTCGCCGCCGAAAAGCTCCCGTTCACGCGCGCCGAAGTGTCGCAGGCCGAAGCCGGGACGGTGTTCGCCGACGATCCGCTGAAGCTCGAGCGCCTGGCGGAGTTCGAGGGATCGGACGAGGTCATCTCCACGTACACGGATGGCCCGTTCGTCGATCTCTGCCGCGGGCCGCACGTCCCCGACACGTCGTACCTGAAGCACTTCAAGCTGCTGCACACCGCCGGCGCGTACTGGCGCGGCGATGAAAAGCGGCAGATGCTGCAGCGCATCTACGCCACGGCCTTCTTCAAGAAGGACGAACTCGACGCGCACCTGCACCGCATCGAGGAGTCGCGCCGTCGCGACCACCGCGTGGTGGGGCGCGCGCTCGACCTCTTCCAGTTCTTCCCGGTCTCGCCCGGCGCGGCCTTCTGGACCCCGCGCGGCACCACGCTGTACAACACGCTGGAGCAGTTCGTCCGCGAGCGGCAGCGCGAAGATTTCCTCGAGGTCAAGACGCCGCTGCTCTACACCAAGAGGCTGTGGGAACAATCGGGCCATTGGGGGAAGTACAAGGAAAACATGTTCCTCGTGCTCAACAACGAGACCGAAGAACACGACATGTCCTTGAAGCCAATGAACTGTCCGTCCCATCACCTCTTCTACGCGGCGCACAAGCACTCGTACCGGGAGCTGCCCATCCGGTTCGTGACCTTCGACGTGCTGCATCGCAATGAACTGTCCGGGGCGCTGTCGGGGCTGACGCGGGTGCGGCAGTTCGCGCAGGACGACTGTCACGTCTACCTGCGCGAAGACCAGATTGCCGACGAGGTGAAGTTCCTCATGGACTTCATCCTCGGCTACTACGACACCTTCGGGCTCACGGCGAACCTCAAGTTCGCGACCCGCCCCGAGACGCGCATCGGCGCCGACGACCTGTGGGACCGCGCCGAAGCGGCATTGCGCTCTGCCCTCGACGCCACCGGGCGCCCGTACGAGATGAAGCCGGGAGACGGCGCGTTCTACGGCCCCAAGATCGACTTCGACGTCACCGATTCCATCGGCCGGCACTGGCAGCTGGGCACCATCCAGCTCGATTACAACGCGCCCGAACGGTTCGACCTGTCGTACACGGGGGAGGACAACACGGCGCACCGCCCGGTGGTGATCCATCGCGCGGTCAGCGGGTCGTTCGAGCGTTTCATCGCGATTCTCGTGGAACACTTTGCCGGCGCGTTCCCGGTCTGGCTGGCGCCCGAGCAGGTGCGCGTGCTCCCCATCTCCGACGAGCTGTCCGACGTGGCCACGGCGGTGACGCGGCGCATGAAGGACGCGGGCATTCGCGCGCAGCTGGCCACCGACGAGTCGCTGAACTACCGCATCCGCCAGGCGGAAGTGATGAAAATTCCGTACATGGCCGTCATCGGCAAGCGCGAGGCCGAGGCCGGCATGATTGCGGTGCGCGTACGCGGCGAGGGGAAGAAGCAGGACATCGTGAGCGTCGACGACTTCATCGAGCGGGTGCGTGGCGAGATCGCCACGCGCGCCCTCACGCCGTCGAGCGAAGGGCAGGGCGCGTGATCTCGCGCGCGCGTCGCCTCGTCATGCTCCTCGCGCTCGGCGCGGGCGCGGCGCGCGCGCAGAGCGGCCCGGTGGACCAGACGATTCCCGCCTCGGGGCGCCCTGCC
>CANNKR010000177.1 GCA_947504615.1 Gemmatimonadota bacterium
CGTGCCCGGGCGGAAGATGGGCACCGGCGGCGTCATCTCCGACGCGTATCTGAAGTTCCTCGTGACGGAACTCAAGCCGTTCATCGACACGACGTATCGCACGAAGACCGGTCCCGCTGACACGTTTACGATGGGTTCGAGCATGGGCGGGCTCATTTCGTGCTACGCGGTCGCCGAGTATCCGCAGGTCTTTGGCGGCGCGGGCTGCGTGTCGACGCACTGGCCCATTGGCGACGGCGCCGTGATCGACTACCTGAAGCGCACGATGCCCGACCCCAGGACGCACCGTTTCTACATGGATCACGGCACGGCGACGCTGGACGCGATGTACGCGCCGTATCAGCTGCGCGCCGACTCCGTCATGCGGTCAGCCGGATATGTGGATGGTAAGAACTACATGACGCGCGTGTTCGTTGGCGCAGAGCATAATGAGCGGGCGTGGCGGGTGCGGATGGGGGAGGCGCTGGCGTTTTTGATTGGGCGGTAGGCTGTGGCAGCTAGCGGTTGCACCCACGTTATGCTGACCGGGGACGCCGCATAATCAGTCGTCGCCAGATGGAGTACCGGACGCACAACTCGTGCTGGCGCAGTGACTTCGCGCGCCGGATATTGAGCCTGATGAATCGGGTTAGGCTGACGGGTTCCTGCGGTATAACTCTTCCTGTGCAGCATAATCGTCGTTAGGTGGACACAGAGATGCCTCAGCACTCAGCCTTCCTCGGCGCTTGCCTCATGTTCGCCGCCTTGAGCGCAGCCGCTCAAGGCCGCGCGAGTCCATTTGATCGCGTGACCAGAAGCGGGTCGTATGGCAAGATGTGCTATCGCCACGCCCTTTATACCGTCGTGGAGCTAGCGGTTAAGGAGTCTGTTGGCTCCGACCTGTTCGTACGAGACGCCCGGGGCAGTCGATGCGACGCGGACAGCCTCCCGGGCGACTTCGTGTGGCGGAATCGCGGCGAGGCTGACTACTTCTTGGGGATCCGAGGAAGCGTGCTGTTCATCGACCAAGGTACCGGGCCCGACTTGCGCGGCCTCACGCTGGTTGATCTTCGCACTCGCCGCGTGCTGGTCAGCACGGGCTACGTCGGCGACGTTATGCGTGGCCGGCAATCCCGCACGGTGGCCATTTGGCAGGGCGCTGAACTGCTGGAGCCCGGCAAGGGTTGCCCTACCCCGCCGATCAGCATGCCTCCAGGTGTTGACAGCCTGTACTGGGTGGATCTTCGCACCGGCAAGCTGACGTTCGCTGGCAGGACAAGATGTGCCGTGCGCCAGTAAAGCAGCCACCTAACCCACGTTGGTGCTGACAGCGCGTGAGGGAAGCGGCCGCGGGCGGCGGGCTTGGGCGCACAACTCCGACTGGTGCGCGCGCCCGCGGCCGCGTCTATTAGGGGCGCTGCAGCACAACGCCAGTCGTTAGGCCGCAGAAGACACACTCTCCCTGACCGCCACCTGACCCCGGAGGTTCTGTGAAGCGAGTCACTGGCATTGGCGGCATTTTCTTCAAAGCCAAAGACGCCCCGGCACTTCAGGCGTGGTACAAGCGGCACCTCGGAATCGATGTCCAGGATTGGGGCGGCATGGCTTTCACCTGGACCAACGGTGAAGGACAGCCGTTTGCCGGAACAACCATCTGGTCAATTGGTTCGGCGCAAAGTGATCAGTTTGCTCCCGGCACCGCAACGTTCATGGTCAATTACCGCGTGGATGATCTCCTCCTCCTGGTCGGAGTCCTCCGCGAAGAAGGCTGCAACGTTCTCGAGAAGATCGACGAGTCCGAGTACGGGAAGTTTGCTTGGGTCATCGATCCAGAGGGAAACAAGGTAGAACTGTGGCAACCGCCTGCCGGCCAATGACCCGTGCAGTCGGCCTCAACACGAATGCGGCCTCACCCACGTTGGTGCTGACGGCGCGGGTAAGGAAGCGGCCGCAGCACAACGCCGTTCGTTAGGCTGAGCGATTGACCATTTGTCTTGGGAGGCGTATGCGCGAGAGTATCGGTCGATTCATTCTCCTTGGGTTCAGCGCGGTCGCGATCCTTGTCGGCCTCGGCGCGCTCGCTGGGGTCGTCGCAATCGGCTCGCGGAGCGAGTCCCTTCTCCTAGGCTTCACCGGTGTGGGAAGCGGCATAGGCCTCTGGCGGTTCGTTCGGCGCCAGCCCCCGCCAGCCTAACGGAGGTTGGTGCAGTCGGCGGCCCGTCGACGGTCCGCACTCGAAGATAGGCGAAACGCCGGACAACTTCAGACCAGGTGAGGCCACCATGATCGGATGGAAGGAAAACCGTTCCCTAGGACAACTGCTCGTCGCTGTCGTGGCGCTCGTCTTTGGCCTGGTGACGCTCTGGGCTGGAGGCACCGTACTCGCCGGGCGAGATACTGGGTACGTTGTCTATCAACCGCTCCTGCTCTTCAACACCGTCATGGGCGTGGCCTACCTTGCCGCAGGCGTAATAGCGTGGCGCCGTGCGCTCTGGGGGCGCCATGCCGCCGCCGTCATACTGGTGCTCAATGTCCTCGTGCTGGGTGGAGTCATCTACTTGTACCGCACGGGAGCGGAGGTGGCCGTCGACAGCGTGCGTGCCATGAGTTTGCGGAGCATCGTGTGGCTCATGCTGCTGCTGGCGCTCGCGTGGATGAGTCGCACGCGCCGCGACGCGGCCTAACCGGCCGTTGCTGCTGACGAACGCACGTCGTTCGGCGAGGCCCGCACGGTCTTCGAGGATGAGGAAGCCCTTGTCACCCCCGATCCGGACCGCTGGTCGGGGAAGAGCGATCCGTCATCCTCGGTCTGAGCAGCGCGCCCCGTGTGCTCGTCGTGATCCACTGTGAACGCGAGCACGGGGACGTCATCCGGATCGTTTCAGCGCGCAAGGCGGACCGGCAGGAGCGCGCCGCCTATGTCGCACGGAGACCACAATGAGAAAGCACTACGCCTTCAGCACGGCCAAGAAGAATCCATACGCGAAGCGACTGAAGAAGTCCGTCACCATTCGCTTGGATGAGACTACGGTGGAGTATTTCAAGGATCTCGCCGAGGAGTCCGCGCTGCCGTACCAGAGCCTCATCAATCTCTATTTGCGGGATTGCGCGGCTTCCGGGCGGCGGTTGGCACTCACGTGGCGTCCAGCGAAAGCCGGGGCCGCCTAACCGAGCGTTGGGGCAGACGGCTCGGGTCGTTAGACGTTCGCGATCTCTTGCACGGCGGAACGGAGAACAGTACGTTATTACGTACTGAACTCACCTGCCGACGAGACCGCCATGCCGAGACTGAAGCCCAGCCGAGATATCCGACCCGTGACCGAGTTCCGCGCCAATGCGGCGCAGTTCATCGAGCAGGTGCGTGAGACCGGCGAGCCCGTCATCCTCACCCAGCATGGACGGAGCGCGGCCGTGCTCCTCGACGTGGACGCGTACGAGTCGCTCATGGACGAACTCGCGCTGCTTCGCGATGTCCGGATGGCGGAGGAGCAGGTTGCTGCTGGAAAAGGTCGGTCGCATGCCGCCGTCGCCAAGAAGCTGCGGAGCCGCGTGGCCAAATGAAGGTCGTCTGGTCACCCCTCGCCGAAGCGCGCGCGGTCGAGGCCGTCGATTACATCGCGCAGGAGCGCCCGCAGGCGGCAGCCGCGTGGCTCGAGGAGTTGCTGGAACGCACCGCTGCGCTCGACCGCTTTCCCAAACGCGGGCGCCTGGTGGCGGAGATCGGCCTGCCCGCGTACCGCGAATTGTTGCACGCTCCGTACCGGGTCATTTACCGTGTCGATCCGACGCGCGTGGTCATCCTCACCTTGCGCCACTCGCGCCGTGCGTGGGATGAATCCGAAGTGGGCGGCGTCTAACCTGCGTTGGTGCAGACGGCGCGGGTCGGGAAGCGGCCGCGGGCGGCCGGCCACGGCACACAAAACCGACTGGCGCGCCCGCCCGCGACCGCCTCTATTAGAAGCGCTGCAGCACAACGCCGTTCGTTAGGTAGACGCCGGTCCCGTTGATGCGCGGTGCCCGAAGTCACTTCCCCGCCTGCTGACTCTGCTGCCGTTGATTTGCGGAGACGCCCGTGACTCATCTCGCCGGCCGATTGCGCCTGGTCAAACTCATCCACACCGTGGCATGGGCGTTCTTCGCCTCGTGCGTCGTCGGTATCCCGTACGCCGCCTGGGTTGGGCGTATGAGACTCGCGTTTGTCTTGATCGGCCTCGTCGCGATCGAGAGCCTAGTTCTGGTCGTGAATGCGTGGCGCTGTCCACTAACGCTGATTGCAGCACGATACACCGACGACCGCCAGCCCAACTTCGATATCTATCTGCCACGGTGGCTGGCCCGCTATAACAAGGAGATCTTCGGACCGCTCTATCTTCTGGGGATCGTGTTCACCCTGTATCGTTGGTTGGGCGCACCGGGCTAGCGAAGGCGAACGAATCCGCCACCTGACCCGCCGTGGCTGCTGCCGAACGCGGGGCCTTGGCTAGCGCTAAGCTGCCGCTGGGTCCAGCTGGAATCCCACACTTGTCCAATACCGCGGGGGGCGTCATGTCTGATGCGCCGAGTACGTCGACCGAACTTGACACGGCGAGCGTGCTTGCCGAACTCGTTCAGTACCAGCCCGGGGCGGTTGTCAGTCGCACGGTGATGAAACGGGCCGCAGGCACCGTGACGGCGTTCGCCTTCGACGATGGCGAGGGCCTCAGCGAACATACCGCGGCGTTCGATGCGCTCATCATCATGATTGAGGGTACGGCGGAGATTGCCGTGGCTGGCCATCCGCAGCGAGTGACGGCAGGCCAGGTTCTGCGATTGCCGGCAGGCCGCCCGCATGCGCTTCGAGCGCTGACGCCCTTCAAGATGCTGCTGGTCATGATTCGCGAATAGCTCGTGCGGCACGCGATCTGGTGTCTTAGGTGCGATCCCAGACGTGGCTGACTTCCCGCTTGTGCCCCACCTCGCCTCGCGCTAACGTACAACCGAATGGTTGCACGTTCCCACCTCCCCCCCGCGGCCCTCGACCGCCTCTTCCACGCCCTCGCGGACACCACGCGGCGTGACATCGTCACGCGCCTGCTCGGCGGCCACGACGCGTCGGTCACCACACTCGCCGCGCGCTACGACATGTCGTTCGCCGCCGTGCAGAAGCACGTCGCCGTACTCGAGAAGGCCGGGCTCGTGACCAAGCATCCGCAGGGCCGCGAGCGCATCGTGCGCGGCAATCCCCACCAGTTGGCGCACGCTCGCCAGCTCCTCCAACAGCTCGAGCGGCTCTGGACGGCACGCTTCAGCCAACTCGACGCCATCCTCGCCGAGCCCAGTCCCCCGAAGAAGAGGTAGCCATGCCCGTCACGTCCGTTGCGTCTGATCCCGCAGCCCTCACACTCACCGTCGTCGCCGACTATCCGGTGAGCGTCGAACGCCTGTGGGAGGCCTACATCGACCCGCGCCAGCTCGAGCGCTTCTGGGGCCCCGTCGAATACCCGGCCACCTTCACGCGCCACGATATGTGCGTCGGCGGCCTGTCGCACTACTACATGGTCGGTCCACAAGGGGATCGCCACGACGGCTGGTGGCGCTGCCTGAAGATCGAACCGCTGCGCCGCATCGAGCTGGAGGACGGCTTCGCCAACGGCGACCAGACGATGAACGACGGCCTGCCGGTGATGCGCATGGTCTTCAGCTTCGAGAAGACGGCCACGGGCTCGCGTTTTACCTGCGTCACGACCTTCCCGAGCCTCGCCGAGATGGAGCAGATGGTGCAGATGGGGATGATGGAAGGGATGCAGTCGGCGATGAGCCAGATCGACGGCGTCCTCGCCGACCTCGCGTCCTTCGCCGCCGGTCGCGCCACCGAGGCGAATCTCCTCAACGACACCCAGGTGCGCGTGAGCCGCGTCGTTCGCGGCACGGTGGAGCAGGTGTGGCGCGCGCACAACGAATCGTCGCTGCTCCAACGCTGGCTCCTCGGCCCCGACGGCTGGACGATGCCGGTCTGCGCGATCGCCACGAAGGTCGGCGACCGCTATCGCTACGAGTGGGAGAACACGGCTCAGGGCCAGCGCTTTGGTTTCGAGGGCGAACTCCTTGAGTCGAACGCGCCATATCGCGCCGTCACGACCGAGCAGATGATCGACGCGCCAGGCCCCTCGACGCGCAACGAGTTGACGCTCACCGCGGTCCCCGGCGGCACCCTGATGGCGCTCGTCATCACGTACCCGAGCAAGGATGTGCGCGACATGATCCTCGGCACGGGGATGACCACGGGCATGGAGACGAGCTACGCCCGGCTGGAAAAGGACGTTCTGGCCGCGGATTAATGTTTGGGGCGGGTCGCACCCAGCTGGTGGCGCCCAAGAGGCGGAGACCTCAATTTCGAAGGGTCCTTCCCCACCGCCGCGCCGCCCACTGGCTGCGGCCCCGCTCCCGCACGCCACTCGAGACACCCATGCTCCGTCGTTGCGCGCTCGTTCTCGTTTCGATCGCCGTCGCCGCTATCAGCGCCATGGCACAAGCCCCCACCCAGGGCGCCCTCGGCTTCTACCGCTTCCCCGCCATCCACGGCAACACCATCGTCTTCGCGGCCGAAGGCGACCTGTGGTCAGTGCCCACCAGCGGCGGACTCGCGCACCGCTTGACGACGCACGCTGCCGAGGAGACCGATCCGGTCATCTCCCCCGACGGCAAGACGCTCGCCTTCACCGCGCGCTACGAGGGGCAGACGGCGCTCTACACGATGCCCATCGCCGGCGGATCGCCGACGCGCTGGACCTACGACGGCGACGCGGCCGTAGCCACCGCGTGGACCCCCGACAGCCGCCTGGTCTACAAGACCACGCAGTACGCGTCCATCCCCAAGGTCGAGATGGTGGAGCTGAACCTCGGCACCAACACGCGCACACGGGTGCCGCTCGCCGGCGCCAGTGAGGGATCGTACGACGCGTCGGGCAAGACCATCTACTTTGTGCGTCCGGGCTTCCACAACAACGTCACCAAGCGCTACACGGGCGGGACGGCGCGCCAGATCTGGAAG
>CANNKR010000178.1 GCA_947504615.1 Gemmatimonadota bacterium
CCCGGCGGTTTCAGGCGGTCATCGCACCAGCGCGGCCAGCGCTTCAGATGGTGTGCGCCAGTCGAGCGTTTGTCGAGGGCGGCCATTCAGTTCACGGGCGATGTCGTCCAGTTGCCTCTGCGTGATCGGCGTCAGGTCGAGCCCTTTCGGCAAATATTGGCGCAGCAGGCCGTTGGTGTTTTCGTTCGTGCCGCGCTGCCACGGACTGCGCGGATCACAGAAATAGACCTGCACGCCCGTTTCGATCGTGAAGGCGACATGGGCGGCCATTTCGGTTCCGCGATCCCACGTGAGCGAGCGTCGCAGGTGCGTCGGGAGTTCCTGGATCTTCGCGGCCAGCGCCACTTTCACGGCTTCCGCCTGGCGTCCGTCGGGCAGCGCGACCAAGAGGAGAAAGCGCGTTTGGCGCTCGACGAGTGTCGCGACGGCAGAGCGTGAACCCTTGCCGACCACCAGGTCACCTTCCCAGTGCCCCGGCACCGCGCGATCCTCGACCTCGGCCGGCCGCGCACTGATCAAGACCATATCGCGGAGACTGCCCGTGCGCGGCAGACGCCCCAGCGCGCGGCGCTGCGCGCGGCCCGTCCGCAGGCACTGCGCCAGTTCTTTCCGCAGCGCCCCGCGCCCCTGCACAAAGAGGGACTGATAGATCGTTTCGTGTGACACGCGCATCTCCGGATCGCCCGGGTGGTCCGTGCGTAAGCGTCTCGCAATCTGCTGTGGCGACCAGCGCTGGCGCAGGCCCTGCTCGACGGCCGCGCGGAGGCGCCCGATGAGACGCAGCTTGGCCGCTTTCGGCCGGCGCGCCTGCCGGTCCGCCCGCGCGTCGGCGTGCCACGCGCGGTAGCGCCGTCGACCGCCGCCGGCCGCGACTTCCCGCGAAATCGTCGACGCCGCACGCCCCAGGCGCGTCGCGATCGTGTGGCACGACTCGTTCGCCTGGAGCCCCCGCGAAATCTCTTCTCGCTCGGCCACGGTCAGTCGCAGACGAGCCCGCGCCGTCCGGCGCACGGCCAGCCCGCCACACTGGCCCATCACCCGCTGCACCGTCTTGGTCGCGCACCGGAACGCCGTCGCCAGTTCCACATACGTCGCCCCAGCGCGCACCTGCTGCCGCACCGCATCGCGCTCGCTCTGCGTCAAGCGATACGTCACTCGTCGTCCCATGACCATCGATTCCTCCAGCGATAGAAGACTACCCCGCCGTCTTCCCCGCTGGTGCAACGATCACTTGAAGCCACCCCCTTCAAGTTGTAGCCTTTGCCGTACTCCGCGATCCTCCGCGCCCCTCCGGTCTCCGTGTTAAAAAAACCGGACTATCTAATCAACAAGCCGCAACGGCATCAGCAAGCACAGGTACTTCGACGGATCGCTCCACCCTTCTGGTTCTACCGTGGCCGCGCGTTCCGGCGCCTTGAAGCTCACCTTCACTTCGTCGGTTGGCATGAAGCGCAGGATCTCGAGGAGATAAGCGGCGTTGAACCCGATTTCCAGCGGATCGCCGTTGTAGCGAATCGCCATCTCGTCTTGTGCTTCGCCCAGGTCCGGCGTCGAGACGTTGAACTTCAGCATCCCTGCGTTGAATGACAGGCGGATGCGATGTGTTTGATCAGAAGCCACCACCGACATGCGCTTGAGCGCGCTGACCAGCGCGGCCTTGTCGATGATGACGACTTTGTCGTTGTCCTTCGGGATGACCTGATCGTAGCTCGGATACGGTCCTTCGATGAGCCGAGTGAAGACCGAGGTGAAGGGGGAACGGAAGCCCAGGTGATTTTCGCCCTGCGCGACTTCCAGTTCTTCTTCGGGCGGAAAGAGTCGGCTGATCTGCTGCAGCGCCTTGGGCGGGATGATCAGGTCTGCCTGATCGCCCGTGCCGGACACCGGCACTTCCATCTTCGCCAGGCGATGACCGTTGGTCGCCACCATGCGCATCAGGTCGGGGCGCAGTTCCCAGAGCACGCCGTTCAGGATCGGGCGGCTTTCTTCGGTGGAGGCTGCAAAGGCCGTGTGTGCAATCAGCTTTTGCAACTCGCCCGACGGAATGCGGATGCTCTTGTCGAAGTTCACCGCGGGAAAGCTCGGGAACTCAGATTTTGGCAAACCGAGCAGCTTGAACTTCGATCGGCCGCATTCCAGGGTGATCCGCTGATCGCCGGACGAAGAAATCTTTACCGGCGCGGCGGGAAGCTCCCGCGCGATCTCGGAGAGTTTCTTGGCCGGGATGGTAATCGCGCCCGGCGTTTCGACGTCGGCGGTGACTTCGGTCGAGACGGCGATGTCGAGGTCGGTACCCGAGATGCGAATGCCCTTGTCCGTGGTCTGGACGAGGAGGTTCGCCAACACGGGAAGTGTCGTCTTGGACGGCACAGCCGATGCCACGGCATTTAGTCCTTCTTGCAGCTTTTCACGCGAGATCGTGAAGCGCATTCCAACCCTGTGTGGTGAGGGTCACGTGTGGATTGGCGCGAAGCTCTTAACCAATCCAAGAGAATTGGATAAACGTGGCGGTAGTAGTAGTAGCCTGTGGAAAGTGGAAAAGCAAGACAAGTGGTTCCCCTGCTTGCACTTTCCCCCTGTCTGCTCACGTGGAACGACTGTGGATTTCCTCGGGACCAGTGGGATGAACATTTGTAACCTTACGCCGTCCACCGACCCGATGTTCACCACTGGGTATGCCGGACAGTTTCCCGCACCTTTTCCACACGACCCCGGAAGGCCGCGTCTTCCTTGCACATCTGGGTCACCCGTTCCAGGGAATGGATGACGGTGGAGTGATCGCGCCCGCCGAAGGCCGCCCCGATTTCCACCAATTGGAGGCCGTGGATTTCCCGGGTCAGGTACATGGCCACCTGGCGGGGGACGGTGAGGACCTTGGTGCGGGTCTTTGACGTCAGGCCGTCCACGGTGACCCCCCATTCGGCGGCGACCGCCTGCTGGATGTTGTGGACCTTATCCTGGCGCGTGGACCGCACGGGGGCCGCATCAGAAGCCCGCAGCTTGTCGCGAAGCGCTTCGCGGGCCAGTTCGACGGTGACGACGCGGTGCCGGAGCGACGAGAAGGCCAGGAGCTTGATGATGGAGCCTTCGAGCTCGCGGACGTTGGCCTGCACGTGATCGGCGATGAAGTGCAGGACTTCGTCGGGGATGGTCTGTTCGAGGTGGTCCATCTGTGCCTTGCGGCGCAGGATGGCGATGCGGTGTTCCAGGTCGGGGGCCGAGACGTCGGCGACCATGCCCCACTCGAAGCGGCTCTTGAGGCGGTCTTCGAGGCGCGGGATCTCCGAGGGGGGGCGGTCGGAGGTGAGGACGATCTGGCGCCCGGCTTCGTAGAGGGCGTTGAAGGTATGAAAGAACTCTTCCTGGGTCTGCTGCTTGCCGGCGAGGACGTGGACGTCGTCGACGAGGAGGAGGTCGGACTGGCGGTAGCGACGCTTGAACTCGTTCATCGAACGGTTTTCGATGGAGTTGATGACGTCGTTGAGGAATTGTTCGGCGGTGATGTAGGTGACGCGGACGGAGGGGTCGCGTTGGAGGATGCGGTGGGCGATGGCCTGCATCAGGTGGGTCTTGCCCAGGCCGGTGGCGCCGTAGATGAAGAGGGGGTTGTAGGAGGTTCCGGGGGCTTCGGCGACGGCGGCGGCTGCCGCGGCGGCGAGCTCGTTGGACTTGCCGATGACGAAGTGGCCAAAGGTGTATCTGTCGTTCAACTGGCTCAAAACAATGGTATTATCGGCCTTTAGTGGCTCGATACTGGCTTCATTTTGAGGAACAAACAGATCCATCTGCGAACGCGTCCGACGCTCGTCCTGGACCTTCAACACCACCTTCACCGGATGCCCAAAACAGACCGGACCCAAACTGTCGAGATACGCGACATGCTTGGACGACACCCAGTCCACGGCAAACTGATCGGGCGCCGCCAACGTCAGCGTCGCCCCGTCGAACTCCAGCGCAGCCAATGGCGCAAGCCACTGGTCGCTGGTATGAATTGGTATCTGGTCGCGCGCGCGGTCGAGAAGGCGGGACCAGGCGTCGCTGGCTGACAGAGACATTGACACGATCGGATGTGGAAAAGCGATGGGGGGACGATGCTACCGGCGGGGTGTGGAAAAGTCAACGCTCGTGAGTCCAAACCAATTTACGTGACTTGACCTATCTCCCTCTCCTAGCTACGTTTAGCGTTCTGTTTCCGAATCGTAGTCACGATCGCAGTCACGCATTTTGGAGTGAATATGGGCAAGCCAACGTACCGTCCCCGAAACACCCGCCGTCTCAGGACTCACGGGTTCCGCGCCCGCATGGAGACGAAGTGGGGGCGCGATGTGCTGAGCCGCCGCCGCAAGAAGGGGCGGAAGAGCCTCACCGTGAAACTCCCGTCGAAGTACGCCGGCGCCTAACCGCCTGCGATTCTCGGCCGCGTCGCGACTGACGCGCGAACGGGATCTCGAAGCCGTCCGTCTTCAGGGGAAGCGAGTGCGCACCACCCAGCTCGAGGTGCGCTACCTTGCTTCCCCTCTTGCACATCCACGCATCGGCGTCATCGTGCCGCGCTACGGGCACTCGGCGGTCGATCGCAATCTGGTGAAGCGCCGACTGCGAGACCTGGCGCGCACACAGCTGCTGCCGACGCTGGCAGTCGTGGATGTGGTGATGGACGTGGTGATCCGCGCTGCGCCAAGCGCGTATGCGGCGAGTTACGACACACTGCGTGCAGCGCTGGAGAAAGCGACGCGGCAGTTGCCTCTGCGGGAATCGTTGTCCGCACCATCGGCAGCACCAACACCATCAACAGCACCCGTGTCATCGCAGTTGCCGGACGCCGCACAGGACAAGTCGCCGTGAAACAGCTGCTGATCCTGATCGTTCGCGGTTATCAGGTGGTGTTGTCGCCGCATTTGCCGGCGGCGTGCCGCTATTATCCAACCTGTTCCCACTATGCCATCGAAGCGCTGGGGAAGCACGGCGCTTTGCGTGGTGGATGGCTGGCCGTGAAACGCATTGCACGGTGTCATCCATTCCGGCCGGGCGGTTTTGACCCGGTGCCCTGACGAGACCGCACCTGACCGATGGATAAGCGTCTCTTTTTAGCCTTCGCCCTGAGCGGAGTGGTCGTCGTGGCCACCCCCTTCCTGTTTCCGCGCGCCAAGGCCGCGCCCGAGCTTCCCGTGCCCGCGGCCGTTGCCGGCGCGGCAACCAGCGGCGCTGCGGCCGCCACGCCAGGCACTCCTGGCACGCCCACGGCATCCGCTGCCACGAACACGGCGCAGCCGGTAGCCGGCGCCCCGGGGATGGCCGCGCGTGCACTCGACAGCCTGACGCCGCGCGCGGTGGCAGAAACACTGACGGTGAACACGTCGGTGAGCCACACACGCTTCACCACGATGGGGGCGACCCCGCTGGACGTGCAGGTGCCGGGCTTCAACAGCCTGGGACCGGCCAAGGGCGTGGTGAACATCCATCAGCTGAACGAACCGCTGCTGCGGTATCGGATCCTGGCGGGCAACGACACCATCGATCTGTCGAAGATTGCCTTTGCCGCCACGCGCACGGCGACGACGATGGCGGGCGGGCAGACGGTGTCGTTCCACGGGACGAGCGGCGCGGTGGACATCACGCTGCAGTACGCGATGACGCCGGACAACTATCTGGGCACCGTGAAGGCGACGGTGGCCGGTGCGGCGTCGCCGGCGTTCCTGCTGGTGGACCTGCCGACGGGGTTCGTGTCGCAGGAAGGCGACACCATGGGCGACATCACGGCGCTGGCGTATGCGGTGAAGCCGCAGCGCGGCGGCGCGAAGGGCATTCCGTTCAGCAAGCTCGATCCGGGCGAGCAGCGCCTGGAGACGGGGCCGATGTTCTGGGCGATTGCGAAGAACAAGTATTTCCTGGTGGGGCTGCTGGCCAACGAGAAGTCCCCGACGATCGCCGAGGTGAAGTTTGCGGGCGGGGCGCGGGTGTCGAAGATGGCGACGCGCGGCAATGCCACCGCGGTGCTGCCGCTGGTGAATGGCGCGACGACGTTCGACCTGTACGTGGGGCCGCAGGAGTGGCAGCGGATGCGGCAGCTGGGGCGCGATTTCGAAAACGCGAACCCGTACGGGGGCTTCCTGCAAGGTGCGGTGCAGCCGTTCGCGACCATCGTGATGCGGGCGCTGCTGTGGATGAAGCGGACGACGCACATGAACTACGGCTGGGTGCTGGTGATCTTCGGCGTGGCGATTCGCCTGCTGATGTGGCCGCTGAACCAGAAGGCGATGCGCGCGAGCATGAAGCTGCAGGTGATTCAGCCGGAACTGCAGGCGGTGCAGGCGAAGTTCAAGAGTGATCCGCAGAAGCAGCAGGCGGAGATCATGAAGCTGTACAGTGCGCACGGCATGAGTCCGTTGAGTCCGTTGCTGGGCTGTCTGCCGATGCTGCTGCCGATGCCGATTCTCTTTGCGCTGTTCTTCGTGTTCCAGAATACGATCGAGTTCCGCGGCGTGTCGTTCATGTGGCTGCCGGATATTTCGCTGAAGGATCCGCTGTACATCCTGCCGCTGGTGATGGGCGCGTCGATGTATGTGCTGAGCTGGATCGGCATGCGCAACGCGCCGCCGAATCCGCAGGCGAAGATGATGGCGTACATCATGCCGGCGATGATGACGTTCTTCCTGATCAACTTCGCGTCGGGGCTGAATCTGTACTACACGATCCAGAACATCGCGGCGCTGCCGCAGCAGTGGCTGATCGCGAACGAGCGGTCGAAGAACGTCAAGCCTGGGTAGTTTGGTGTGGCGCTTCTGGGCTCGGTTCTTTTAACACGGAGACCGGAGTTTCACAGAGGGCCACGGAGTACTGCAACGGCAACTGATTTAATGGGGGTGTGGCGGACGGTACTGTCTGCCACGCCCCTTTGAATTTTGTTGTCCTCCGTGGCCCTCCTGTTCCTCGTCTTCCTCCGTGTTCAACAAAACACAGATCCCAGCCTCAGGCTCGGGTTCTTTCAACACGGAGACCG
>CANNKR010000179.1 GCA_947504615.1 Gemmatimonadota bacterium
AACGACCGAAACCCGGGATTACAGCACGACACATGGGGGGTGTGGCGGACAGGACTCTCCGCCACACCCCCTTTGAATTGTTCTGTTGCTGTACTCCGTGGCCCTCCGCGCTCCTCCGGTCTCCGTGTTAAACGACTCGATGCCGGAGGACCGCGACCGCCGCGCTAGTTCCCCACGACCTTCACCGTCACCGGCGCACTGAGTGTCACGGTCACTCGCCCTCCCTCACCCAGGCAGCCGTTCCAGTCGGCCGAACCCACCGCCACCGCTCCGCCGGCGGCGGCGCCGACCGCGGCACCGACGGCCGCGGACTTCGCCCGCTTGCCGAGCAGTTGCCCGGCGATCGCCCCAATGACCGCGCCGGTGGCCACCTTCTTCGTCTGATCACCTGTGGTCTGCGCGCGCACGGTCTCCATCCCCGTCATGGCCGCAGCGCCGCTGATGGCATAGGTGGAGCCCCCGAACGTCACCGCGACTGGTTCGAACGCCAGGCGCACGCCTTCCTTGCCATTCTCCCCGCGCTGCGACTCCGTGACGCGCAAGGTGACGGAGGCGCCCGCGGGGATCGTCGCGCCATTGGTGCCAGGGATCGCCGTGGCCAGTGATCCCGTGACCCGGTCACCCACGCGGTGCGTGTTGGTGCACACGCGCACGCCGATGTTCGTGGCCAGCGCGAGGCCGCCGGCAATGATCCCGGTGGCAGGACGCACCGGTTCCGGCGCGGTCGCAGGCGCAGGCGCCGGGGCGGCCGCAGGCGCCGTAGCGGCGCCCGCACTGGCGGTCGTCGCGGGGCGCGGCGCTGGCCGTGCCGCCGTCTTCGGAGCAGCCTTCGGCGCGGGCTGCGCCGCTGACGGCGGCGCCGGCGCGTCGGCAGGTGAAGCCGCCATCGCCGTGTCACCCAGCTGGGGCTGCGCCGTCACGCTGGGCGCCAGTTCCACCTGACGACCATCCGATGCAGGCTGGTCCTTCTTGCCGCAGGCACTTAGCAGGGCCGCGATTGCCAGCGGCGCCATCGCAACGCGAATAAACTTCGTCATGGTCTTGTCCTCTTTCGGTCGAGTGGAGCGCGGTCTTGTGAAAGCTGTCAAAGTCCCGTGCCGCAAACAACAGCGACACACGTCGTGAACCGTTCGCTGCGCCGCGTGGTTCCATATTTCCGCCCCTACCGCGGGGCCCTCGCGTGGGGCGTCGCCTGCGTGGTGACGTCCTCCGCCTTGTACAGCCTGCAACCCCTGTTCCTGCGCCGTGCCATCGACGACCTGCGTGGCGGCAGCCCGGCATCGGCGCTGTGGCGCACCGCCGCCTTGATGATCACCGTCGCCCTGGTCACCGGCCTCTTCCGCTGGCAGATGCGCGAACAGCTGAACGGCATCAGCCGGCGCATCGAGACCGACCTGCGCGACACGCTGTTTGCGCACCTGATGACGCTCGACGCCGGATGGTTTTCGCGCACACGCACCGGCGACACGATGGCGCGGCTCACCAACGATCTGGGCGCGGTGCGTATGGCCACCGGCCCCGCCATCATGTACCTCATTAACACCGTGGCCGGCGGATTGTTCGCGCTCGGCTTCATGATTCGGCTATCGCCGCGGCTGACGCTCATCGCGGCCGCCCCCCTCGTGCTGCTCCCGGTGGTGATGGTGCGCCTGGGTCGCGCCATCCACGACCGGTTCGAGTCGGTGCAAGAACACTTCAGTGACCTCACCACGCGCGTGCAGGAGAACCTGAGCGGCGCGCGCATCGTGCGCGCCTACCGGCAGGAGCCGGCGGAGTCGGCGCGTTTTGCGGCCATGAGCGAGGAGTACCTGCGCCGCAACGTGGCGCTGGCCCGGTTGAACGGCATCATGAACCCGTCGTTCACCATCCTCGCCGGCCTCGGCTCGGTGGCGGTGCTCGGCGTCGGCGGTGCGATGGTATTGCGCGGCACGCTCTCCGTTGGCGCGCTGGTGGCCTTCGGCATCTACCTCACCACGCTCACGTGGCCGCTGATCGCGCTCGGGTGGGTGACCAACCTGTTCCAGCGCGGCTCCGCGTCGATGGCGCGCTTGCTCGAGATTCTCGACGCCGCCCCCACGGTGCAGAGCCCACCACAACCGCGCACGCTGCCGGCGCTCGTCGGCGGGCGTCGCGTGGAGTTCCGTCACGTGTCGTTTGCGTATCCCTCGCGCGACGGCGCGACGGCACGGCTCGTGCTGCGCGATGTCTCGTTCGCTATTCCGGCGGGGGGAACGCTCGGCGTGGTGGGCGCGACCGGCGCCGGCAAGAGTGCGCTGCTCGAGCTCCTGCCGCGGTTCTTCGACCCGCAGAGCGGGAGCATCCTGCTGGACGGCGTGGACATTCGGGACCTGTCGCTGCAGGCGCTGCGCGCCGAGTTCGGCTTCGTGCCGCAGGACGCGCTGCTGTTCAGCGAGACCATTGCCCAGAACCTGGCGTACGGCGGCGGCGCGGCGAATGACGCGGAGTGGGCCGCGGAGGTCGCGCAGCTCGCCGAATCACTGGACCGGTTGCCGTCGGGCGCGCAGACGATGCTCGGCGAACGCGGCGTCAACCTGTCGGGAGGGCAAAAGCAGCGCGCGACGATCGCACGTGCCCTTGCGCGCCGCCCGGCTGTGGTCGTGCTCGACGACGCCTTGTCGGCCGTGGATACCAACACCGAGGCGGCCATCCTGCGCGGTTTGCGCGAGGCGCTGAGCGGGCGCACGGCACTCATCGCGTCGCATCGCGTGACGGCGCTGCGCGAGGCCACGTGGATCATCGTGCTCGACGACGGCACGGTGGCCGAGCAGGGGACGCACGAGCAGTTGGTGGAACGCCGGGGGCGGTACTGGGAACTGCTGCGGCGTCAGTTGCTGGAAGAGTCCATCGAGGCGGTCGCCGCCTTTTAGACGCCGGCGCCCGCCGGGACGCGCGGGAATCGGACCTCGAATCGGGTCCCGTCCCTCTCGTTCGACACGAACGACACCCGGCCGCCCAGGTGCTTCTCGGTGATCAGCTTGATGCTGTAGGTACCGAGCCCGCGCCCGGCGCCCTTGGTCGAGAACGAGCGCATGAAGACCTGGTTCTGTACTGACTGCGGCATCACGGCGCTGTTGTGCACGGTGAAGCAGACCGCATCGGCATCTTCCCGTAACGCGAGTGTCACCGTGCCGCCCCGCTCGGTCGCCTCGAGGGCGTTCTTCACGAGGTTCGTGAGCACCCGGCGCAGGAGCATCGGGTCCGACACCAGTTCGCAGGGCTCCGCGGACGGATCCACCGCGACGGTGACGCCCCGGTCGAGGCTGTGCGAGCGGAACTGATGGACCGTCTGCTCGAGCAACTCCAGCGCGCGCACGTCGGCCATCGTCACGTGCAGGTCGCCGTGTTCCGCCGCCGCCACCGATCGCTGCGCGCTGATCTCGTTGACCAACTGGTCAGCGGAGTTGGCAATCATGCCGGCGACTTCCTCGAGGCCGATGTCCTCCACGTTGCCCTGGACGATCAGGTCGGCCAGTCCCTTCACGCCCCCCGCCGTGTTGAGCACGTCGTGAAAGAAGATCCGCTCGAGCACCTGCCGGCGCTTCTCGCTGCTGATGTCGATCACCGAGAATACGGTGAACGTGTCCCCATCCACGTCGATGGGGTGCGACCAGACCCGCAGGTCCAGTGCCGTCTCAGCCGAACCTTCGTCGCCGCAGATCATGCGGCACTCCTGTACGTCGAGTGCTTTCGTCGACTGGCTGTTCAGGATCGCGTTGACCGAGCCGCACGTCTGGCAGAACGGCGTGGTACCGCAACCTCCCGCCGTGAGCCGTGAGCGGATGCACCCGACCGCTTCGCCGGGGCGCCGCCCGAGCACCTCGGTGGGCAGTCCGCTGACCACCTCGTCGCCGCGACGACCCAGCAGGTCATTCGCATTGGCGACCTTCAGGAAGTCCGCGAAGCTGCGGTTGGCAAAGATGATCTGCCGTTCCTTGTTGAGCACCAGCGACATGTTCGGCACCGCGTTGAGAAACGCGCGAACGAACGGCAGGGCCGCGAGCTTCTCGTACTGGCGGCGCACTTCGTCGGCCGGGGCGCGTTCCGCCGGCGCAAAATCGGTAGGCAGGGGCATGACGGTGCGCACTACCGCTTGCGCATCTGGCTCAGGAACTGGTCCACGTCGCCCATCAGCGACTCCGCCACGCGCGACAGATCGGAGGCCGACTGCACCATTTCGTCGGCCGCACTCTGCGTCTGCACGCTCCCCTCGGCGGCCGTGGCCACCGTATCGCTCACCAGGCGCGTGCCCTCCACCGCCCGGTTGATGCTGACGCCCATCTGCACGGTGGCCTCGCCCTGCGCGCCGACCGCGCGGCGCATGCCCGCCAGCAGGGTGTGCATCCCCGTGACCGTCGTGGCAATGCCCGCGGTGGCGCCAACAGCACCTGCAGTGGCCGTCTGAATGGTTTCCACCATCAGTTCGATTTCACCGGTCGCCTTGGCCGTCCTGGTGGCCAGGTTGTTCACCTCAGCCGCGACCACCGCAAAGCCCAGCCCCGCATCGCCGACGTGCGCCGCCTCGATCATCGCATTGAGCGCGAGCAACCGTGTCTGGAGCGCCACCTCGTTGATGATCCCCACCACGCGCGTGATGTCCCGCGACGCACTCTCGAGCCCGCTCACCACCTCGTTGGCGCGCTTCGCCTCGGCCAGCGCCTGCTCGGCCATCACGCTCGAATGCTCCACCTGCTTCTCGATCTCGGCAGCGGCGCCGGCAATTTGCGCGCTGGCGCTGGCGACCGTCGCCATATGCTGCGAAGTATCCACTGCGGACGAGGCCGCCACCTCCGCTTCCTGACTCGTGCTTTCGGCGGACTCCATCAGGGAGCGGGCGGTCGCCTCGGCTTCGGTGGCCGTAGAGGCGACGCCGTGTACGACTTCCTTGATCCGGTCCTCAAAGGCGTCGGACAGCCGCACGCGCTCGACGCGCTGCTCGGAAAGCCGGGCCGCATGCTCGGTGGCCGCGTTGATCAGTTCCGCCCCGTGCCGGAAACTGCCTCGCATGCCGCGCGTGAGGACGCGCCGGTAGAACTTTTCTGCAGCGGCGTGCGTTAGCGACGCGCTCGCCTCGCGCACGAACGCGTCGGTCATGTCGAGGAGGTGATTGATGTCACGCTGCATCGCGCCGATCGGCCCGTCATCATGGATGTTCAGGATGCGCTGTTCGAGGTCGCCGCGCGCCGCCGCGGCGCAGACGCGGCTCACCTGCGCCATCGCCGCACGGAGCGCCGCTTCGTCCGACGCGGGGGCTTCGCTGCGTTTCGCCGCGCGGCCAAAGGACAGCATGTTCATCAGAGGCTCCACACGAGTTCGTCGTAAGTCTTGCCCGATTCGGCCAGCAGCGCATTCAACTTCCACTGGCCAGCCGCGAGTCCTTCCTTCTTGTTCTCGTGCTTGCGCTCCTCGGCCAGCAGCACCGCATAGATCGGCTTGATCTTCTCGAGGGCGGCCGGGTCGGGGGTTCGGCGGTTGGAATGGTAGCCAACCAGAGTGCCCGCGGCGTCATAGCTCGGCGTGATGTGGGCATGCACCCAGTACTCGTCGCCGTTGCGCGCCAGATTCAGCACATACGCAAAGATTTCGCGGCCGGCGCTGATGGTGTCCCACAACAGCTTGAACACGCACGCCGGCATGTCGGGATGGCGAATGATGTTGTGCGGCTGGCCCAGGAGTTCCTCTTCCTTATACGATGCCATGCGCAGGAACACTTCGTTGGCGTAGGTGATGCGCCCCTTCAGGTCCGTCTTGCTGACGATGATCTCGTCATCACCGAACGTGCGCTGACGCCCGGTGGGGCTCACGGTTGGGACCGCCACGTTTTCTCCTTGTCTGCGGAACGTCCCCGCACGCACGCGGCGGCAGGGCTACGTCCACGAATATCGACACGGTTTCCGTTTCCTTTACGGGGGGACGCGCAAAAAGCGCGTCCCCGCCGAGAGGCAGGATGCCGCGCTTTTCCGTGATGCCCGGGGAGTCCCCCGTTGCCGTGGAGCGCACCGCCTGGAGCAGGCGGTGTGGAACCGTGTGTTAGACGACCGTCGGTTCGTCCGGTGGCGCCTGCGACCCGTCGTCGAGGACCTCCATGCCATCGATGCCATCGACACCTTCGCCGCCGCCGTTGCGCTTGCGCTCCAGCCGCTCCGCGCGCTTGGCTTCCTTCTTTTTCTGCCGGTCCTGCTCCTTCTTGCGCTTCTCGAAGTCGTAGTTCGGTTTCTTGGCCAATGCCGGATTCCGGATTAAGGACACCCACCGCCTGAACTCTCAAATTTAGCGCCTGCTCGCGCTCCCGTGCAGTACGTCCGGCAATTTGCCTCTGATTCCCCGCCCTCGGCTCAGATCCGCGTCCGGATGAATTCCGGCGTGTACTGCTGCAGGAAGCTCGCGATGCGGGCAAACTGGTCGGTGATCAGGAGCAGCCCGACGGCGAGCAGGAGCACGCCGGCCAGCCGGTTGATCCACACCATTTGCGTGCGGATCTTCTGGAAGAATCCGAGGAAGCGCTCCACCGCCACGGCGGCAATCAGGAACGGAATGGCGAGCCCCATCGAATAGACGAACAGGAGCACCAACCCGCGCCCCAGGTCGGCTTCGCTGGCGGTGTACGTCAGGATGGCGCCGAGGATGGGGCCGATGCACGGTGACCACCCCGCACCGAAGGCGATGCCCACCAGCACGGTGCCCAAATACCCCACCGGCTTGTTGGTCAGGTGCACCCGCGTGTCGCGCGCCAGCAGACCCAGATTGAGCACGCCGAGCAAATAGAGCCCGAAGACGATCACCAGCGCGCCGCCGAAACGTGTCAGCCAGACCCGCTGCGACAGCAGCACGCGTCCCAGCACCGTGGCGCTGGCGCCGAGCGCCATGAAAATGAGCGTGAAGCCGAAGATGAAGAGCAGCGCGTGCACCA
>CANNKR010000180.1 GCA_947504615.1 Gemmatimonadota bacterium
ACGGCCAGGAGGTGCTGCTGGGACGCGCCGTGGTGCGGGCGGGCGGAGTGACCGTGCTGGCGCAGCGCTTCTTCCTCATGCCGTCGCGCGTGTACTGACGCTCGGTCATCCGGTTGAACACACCGGGCTCAGCTGGGTTCGGTTTCTTTCAACACGGAGACCGGAGGTGCACGGAGGGCCACAGAGTACTGCAACAGCACAGATCAAAAGGGGTCGTGGCGGAGAGTACAGTCCGCCGCGACCCCTTGAAAGCAGTTGTTGTACTCCGTGGCCCTCCGCTAACTCCGGTCTCCGTGTTGAAATAACCGGACCCGCGTGCGCCGTGTCGAATGAACCGGATCGAGCGTTGCCGAACGATCTACAGCGTCGCCCGCCACGCCGCGTCGAACGCGCGCACGACGTCGCCCGCAGGAAGGACGGCGTCGATCGTCTCGACACTGCGCCCCGCCTGCCAGTACTCGTTGTTCCCCGTGCCGCCGCGCTGCTGATCGCGCTTGAGCCGCCAGAGCCCCAGCACGCCGAACCAGGTGCGTGCCCAGTGCTTCGTCTTGCGCCCCTTGAACATCCAGCGCCAGAACCACCCCACCGTCGTGCCGAGCCGCTGGATGTACGGGGTGTTGATGACGGACACCGGCACCCCCGACAGGCGCTCGGTGCTGACGATGTCGCGCTCCTTGGCGACGACGATCGCCCGCTTGTAGGCCTCGCCCGTCTTGCACTCGGAGGTGGCGATGAAGCGCGTGCCGAGCTGCACGGCCGCGTAGCCGAGGGCCAGCGCCTGCGCGAACTCGGGGGCGCTCCCCACGCCGCCGGCACTGACGAGCGGCAGCCCCAGCGGCGCCAGCTCGTCGAACAGCGTGCGCGGATCCTTGCCGCCCAGATGTCCGCCGGCCCGGTTGTTCACCGCCACCAGGCCATCGACCCCCTCGTCACGCGCCTTCTCGCCCCACCGCGTGTTGACCACGTCGTGGTACACCACGCCGCCCACCGCGTGCACCTTGTCCACCACCCAGCGAGGGTTGCCGAGCGAGGTGACGAAGAAGCGCACGCCCTCTTCGAGGGCGATCTCCACCCACGAGATCATCCGCTGTTCGTAGACGCGCGATGATTTCTCCACCAGCGCGTTGAAGCCGAACGGCCGTTCGTCCGCCAGGCGGTGAATGAGCCGCAGTCCTTCGCGATACTCATGCCCGTGCACGTAGGTCAACGAGATCGGCTGGACCACGCCGATACCTCCTGCCTTCGATACCGCGGCCACCAGTTCGGGGTTGCTGCACGGGTACATGGGCCCGCAGATGAGCGGTACTGTCGCGCCCGTCTGCTGGAGGAAGCGCTGCTGTGCGTCGATCATGCGGGGACCGGTCCGAGTTTCCACGTGACCGTGGCGCGAGCGACCGTGTCGCCCGCTGCGTCGGTCACTTCCGAGACAAAATCGTATTCACCAGGCGCGAGGTCCGGCGCCACCGTACACCGGCTCTCGGCCACCAGCACGCCGCGCGCCTTCTTGAAGTACTCGATACCGATCTTCGTCACGATGCCGCGCATACCCAGGGGCAGGCCGCTGAGCATCGCCAGGCCGCTCGAGAGCTCGGCCACGTTCATCAGCGCGATGGCGTGCACCGAGCCCAGATGCTGGCGCAGCGCGCGGCGCTCGACCAGCCGCACGCGCGCGTGACCCGGCTCGAGCACCAGGATGCGCGGCGACACCGATCCGGAATAGGGGACCATCCACCCGAGCAGCTTGCTGAACAGCCAGGCGCCTCCGGGGAGGGCCGACAGGCGTCGCCAGCGGGCGAGAATCACGGCCCCGGGGGAGTCATTGCGTGGCATGCGCGGAAAGGTATGCGGCGAAGACGGTGGACGACAGACGGTGGACGGTGGACGGTAGACGGTAGACGGTAGACGGTAGACGGTGGACGGTGGACGACGGGCGACGGGCGATCCGATACATTCCGACTTGCCCACAGAAATCAGTTCCGGAATCCGGAAATCTGGTCCGACGCCTCCATCCGCCCCTGGATTCAATGCCCGATCCGCTGTTGAGCGATCAGCCCCTGCCGCCGGTCGCCAAGGAGGTGCCGACCTCACAGCTCCTGCATGGCGAGTTGCGGCTCGACCCCTACGCCTGGCTGCGCGACCGCGATGACCCCGAGGTCACGGCGTACCTGGAGGCGGAGAACGCCTACACCGACGCCATGATGCGGCACGCGGAGCCGCTGCAGGAGGCGCTCTACCAGGAGATGCTTGCCCGCATCAAGGAAGACGATGCGAGTGTCCCGGCGCGGCACGGCGAATACCTGTATTACTCGCGGACGGAAACGGGGAAGGCGTATCCCATCTACTGCCGCCGCCATGCGAGCGAGGACGCCCCGGAACAGATCTATTTCGACCAGAACGCCGAGGCGGCGGGGCACGCCTTCTATCAACTCGGCGCCCTCGAGGTCAGTCCGGATCACCGGCTCCTGGCCATCCTGGAGGACGTCAACGGATACGAAGACTTCACGCTGCGGGTGAAGGACCTCGGCACGGGCCTGTGGCTCGCCGACCGCGTGGAGCAACTCGGCTTCGGACTCGCCTGGGCCTCGGACAACGTCACGGTGTTCTACCTGACCACCGATGAGGCCAAGCGCACCGACCGGGTGTGGCGACATCTGCTTGGCACGAGGCGCGAGGCCGACGTCGCAGTGTTCCACGAGCCCGGCGTGCTGTATAACGTGGGCGTCCAGCGTTCGCGGAGCGGGGAGTTCATCGTCATCTCGTCGTCGTCGTTTACCGACGCCGAGGTGTGGCTGGTGAATGCCGCACAGCCCGCCGCGCCGGCCAAGCTCGTGCGCGCGCGTCGCGACCTGGTGGAATACGACGTGGAGCCAGGCGATGGCTGGCTCTATCTCTGCACCAACGAGGACGCGCCGAACTTCAAGGTGATGCGCGCGCCGGTGGACGCGCCCTCGGCGTGGCAGGAATGGCTGCCGCATCGTCCGGACGCGTTTGTCGAGGGGGTGCACGCCTTCCGCCGTTTCGTGGTGGTGCAGGAGCGGAAGCGCGGGCTGCGCACGCTGCGCGTGGCCGATCTCGCGCGCGGCACCACGCACGACGTGGAGTTTCCCGAGGCCGCCTACGGTGTGTCGGTGGGGGCCAATCCCGAGTTCGACACGGCCACGCTGCGGCTCACCTATTCGTCGCTGGTCACGCCGAACACGGTGTTCGACTATGACCTGAGCGAGCGTACGCGAACGCAGAGGAAGAAGGACGAGGTGCTGGGTGGCTACGACGAGACGCAGTACGCCATCGAACGACTGGAGGCCACCGCGCGCGACGGCACACGCGTCCCCGTGTCGCTAATGTACCGCACGCCGTTCGTGCGCGATGGGCAGCGCCCGCTGCTGCTCTACGCGTACGGGTCGTACGGCTACACCATGGAGCCGACGTTCAGTTCCACGCGCGTCTCGCTCATCGACCGCGGCTTCGTCTTCGCCATTGCCCACGTGCGCGGCGGCCAGGAGATGGGGCGCGCGTGGTACGACGACGGCAAGATGATGCGGAAGATGAACACCTTCACCGACTTCATCGACGTGGCCGATCATCTCGTGCGTGAACAGCTCACGTCGCCCGACCGATTGGCGGCCAACGGTGGAAGCGCCGGGGGGCTGCTGATGGGGGTCATCGCGAACCTGCGTCCCGAGCTCTTCCGCACCATCGTCGCGGACGTGCCGTTCGTGGACGTCATCAACACCATGCTCGACGCCTCCATTCCGCTGACCGCGCAGGAGTGGCTGCAGTGGGGCAACCCGCAGGAGGCCGAGGCCTACGCGTACCTGCGCACCTATTCGCCGTACGACAACGTGGCCCCCAAGGGATATCCGCGCATGCTCGTGACCAGCGGGATCAACGATTCCCGCGTCGCCTTCTGGGAACCGGCCAAGTGGGTGGCCAAGCTGCGGGCCAGCAAGACCGACACGCGGCCGCTGCTGCTGAAGATGCATCTGGGTGCCGGGCATGGCGGGGCGAGCGGCCGGTATGAGCGGTTGCGCGAGACGGCCCTCCGGTGGGCGTTCATCCTGGACGGGTAGGCCACCGCCGGTCCTCGAGGGACGTCGGTTGGCGGGCAGCCGCGTTCGGCGCATGGCCTTCAGTGCCGGTGTCCATCGGCCGACACTCCAATCGATGGCTCCTCTCTCCCGATTTCGCCTGCTCGCGCTCGTGATGTCCCTGGCTCTCTGCCACCAGGTGGCGGCTGCCCAGGACCGCTTCACGCTGGGGTCCCCGTCGCTGACGGTGGCTGAAGTGCAGGGCCGCCCGGCCATGGTCGAGCGCCTGCGCTCGCTTGGCTATGAGGTGTGGCACTTTGGCGAGAGCTGGGTGCGCGTGAGCTACGAGACCGATCGCGTGGTCGGCTGGTGGAACGCCGACGGGGCCCTCAAGGTGGAACTGCGGGCAGGTGCGGATGTCACGCGCGGCACGACGTTCGCGGCCGGATCGAGTGGCGACGACCTGGTCCGATTGCAGGGCACGCCCAAGGGGCTCACGCCGTATCCCGAGACCGGGATCTCGATCTGGCGCTACGGGCCATCCACGGTACGCGTGGCGCTCACCGACGGCCGAGTGGTGTCGTGGGATGATCCCGGTCGCATCCTGCGTGCGCGCTGCACGTCGTTCGACGATCTGTCGTGTACCGCCAGCGACGCCGACGTCGGTCGGGGAACGACTTCCTTGCCGCCTTCGCGCGGCGTTCCCACGGGAACGCCAACGGCCACGCCAGCACCGGGCGCGCCACCGCAGCTCCAGGCGGAAGTGCGGCTGGAAGACGACGGTGGCGACGGGGCGCTCGACGGCGATGAGCGCGCCATGGTCCGCGTGACCGTCCGCAATCGGGGGCGCGGCACGGCGCGCGCCCTGTCGCTGGCGCTCTCCACCCCCGACGCGCGTGGCGTGGAGTTCGGCAATGGCGCACGGCTCGACTCGCTCGCGCCGGGCGAAGTGGGCACGATGCGGGTTCGGCTGGCTGCGCCCGCCACCCTGCGCGACGGCACGCTGCTCGTGGATGTGCGGATTCGCGAAGGGAACGGCTTCGATCTCGATCCCGCGCTGCGACTCTCCGTCACCACGCGGGCGTTCCGCACGCCGCGGTTCGTGCTCGACGGAGTCGTGGTGGCCGACCAGTCGGGCGATGGCCGCATTTCCCCGCGCGAAATCGTCGAGATGCGGGTGCGCATTGCCAATCGCGGGGCGGGGGAGGGACGCGACGTGCGTGCCACCCTGCGCCTTGGTGCCGACCTGTTTCTCACCCCCGACTCGCCGAAGAGCGCGACGTTCGGGACGATGCGCGCCAACGACGTGCGCGACCTCGTGTTCAGCGTCTTCTCCAATAGCCGCGCCACCGACTTCAACGTGGCGGTGGACGTGCGCGACAGCCGCGCGCGCTTCGACACCGTGTTCACGCTGCCGCTGGCGCTCGACCGCCCCATTGCGTCGAGCCAGGTGATCGTGGAGCGCTTCCGGCCGGGGGAGGCGCCCGCGGCTCCGCCGCTCATCGTGGATGTCGATTCCGGCGTGCCGCGCGCACGAGCCCGCAATGCCAACGCGGTGGCCGTGGTGCTCGGCGTCGAGCGCTATGAGCGGCTGCCCAGCGTCAGTTTTGCCGCGCGCGACGCCGCCGTGTTCCGCGAGTATGCCACCCGAACGTTCGGTGTGCACGACGATCCGGAGCACCTCTACTACGGACTCGATACCGAGGTCACCGGCACGGCACTGCGCAAACTGTTCGGGACCGACGGCTGGCTGTCGCGGCGCGTCACCCCCGAGACGGACGTCATCGTGTACTGGGCCGGGCACGGCGGCCCCGACCTCAAGACGCGCGCGCCGTACCTGTTGCCGGCCGATGGGGACGCCAACTATCCGGAGCAAACGGGCTACGCGCTACGTGAACTCTACGCACGCCTCGCCGCGCTGGGCGCCAAGAGCGTGACCGTCTTCATTGATGCGTGCTTCAGCGGCTGGACCCGTGACGCGGGCCAACTGCTGGTCGGGGCACGCGACGTGTCGGTGAGCGTCGAGAACCCGGTGCTGACCAACGACCGCATGGCGGTCTTCGCCGCGTCAGCCGGAAACCAGGTGTCGAGCGCGTGGCCGGCCATGCGCCACGGACTGTTCACGTACTATGTGCTCAAGGGACTGCGCGGCGCGGCGGACGCCGACGGAACGCCGGGCATTACCGTCGGTGAACTGGACGCGTATCTGCGGCGTGAGGTGCCGCCGCAGGCCGGGCGGCTCGACCGCGAGCAGCGACCGCAGTTGACGGCAGTGAAGACCGACCGGGTGCTGGTGCTGCCGTAGCGCTCGGTTCCATGCGCCTGGCGTCGAGCGCCGTCCACCACTCGGGGTGAAGGACGCCGCGATACACCTCGACGGTGTCGACCAGGCTGAGCGCCCGGTGGGCGTAGCCGCTGATCAGGAGTTCCACGGGGCGACCAACCGGCTGCCGACTGCGCGTGATCTCCACCGGAGTCCCGTCCACCGCAACGCCGCATCGTCCGTCGGGAAGCACCTGCAGCTCGATCCATGTCCATCGGCCATCGATGAGTTGCTTCGGAGCATCCGTCGCGGAATGGCTCGAGTTGTCAGTCAGGTTCATGCGGGTGCGGGCGGCGCGCCCCTCACCGCCGGGGACACTGAATCCGCAGGTGAGCGTGGCGTTCGCGACCGCGGGCGTGGGTCCCGTGGCCAGGTCCCAGGCCTGCCACATCGAGTCAGCCGTGGCCGATCCGAACGTCACGCTGAAGGTCTGCCACTGGTCGGCCGTCACGGTCAGCCGCTCGCGAATGCGAACGGTCAATCCAGTTTTCGCCGACAGGACGGTGCGCAGCCGGATGCCGGAGGAGAATGACGAGTCGCCATTGAGCGACAGCACC
>CANNKR010000181.1 GCA_947504615.1 Gemmatimonadota bacterium
CATCGTCGATCTCACCTCCACTGGGTCGACGCTGCGCGTCAACGGCCTGCGCGAAGTGGCCACGGTTCTCGAGTCCACCGCACACCTCGTCGTCTCGAACCGCCCGCGCGACGAAGCGCGCACCCAGGCACTCGACGAACTCACCGCGTCGCTTGCCTCAGTGCTCGCCGCGCGAGAGCGGCGGTACGTGATGGCCAACGTGCCGCGCGCGCGACTCGACGAGGTGCGACGCATCTTGCCGGGAATCAGCGGACCAACCGTCATCGATGTCATGAATGGCGGGACCATGGTGGCCGTGCACGCCGTGTCGCCGGCTGCCACGATTTACCGGACGATCAACCAGCTCAAGGCCGTCGGTGGCGAAGGCATTCTGGTTACCCGCATCGAGCGGTTGATGGCATGACCACCCTCACCATGGCTGTGCGCGGATCCGTGACGACGCTCGATGCGCGCGCGCGCCGCGTGCTCTTTGATCGTGCCACGTCGGCCGATGACCTGGTCCGCGAACGCACGGGCCGCATCATTGCACGCGTACGTGCCGATGGCGATGACGCCCTTCGTGCCCTGGCACTCGAATACGACGGGGTCGCGCTCGAGTCACTCGAGGTGCCTCGCACCGCCTGGCGCGCAGCGCTCGATGCACTCGATCCCGGCGTTCGTCGTTCGCTGGAACGCGCCGCAGCCAACATCCGGCAGGTGCACCAGGCCTTTCGTCCGGTCGCCAGCGAAGTCACAACGGCCGATGGTGTCGTCATTGGCCGTCGCCCCGATCCCCTGGGACGCGTCGGTGTCTACGCGCCCGGAGGACGGGCCACCTACCCGAGCTCCCTGCTCATGGGGGTCGTCCCTGCGCGGGTCGCTGGGGTCGCTGAAGTGATCGTATGCACGCCGCCCACCCCGAACGGGCGTCCCAGTCCGGTGCTGCTGGCAGCGGCCGAGCTCGCCGGCGCCGACCGGCTGTTCGTCGTCGGGGGAGCCGGAGCCGTGGCCGCCATGGCATACGGCACCGCGACGATCCCGGCGGTGGATCGCATCGTCGGCCCGGGCAACGCCTATGTGGCCGAGGCCAAGGTGCAGGTGTCGAGCGTCACGGCCATCGATTCCCCGGCCGGTCCCAGTGAGTTGCTGATTATTGCCGATGATACCGCTGCTCCCGACGTGATTGCCCGCGAGTTGCTGGCTCAGGCTGAACACGATCCAGTAGCAGCGGTGGTGCTGGTGTCCACATCGGCGGCGTTGCTCGATGCAGTGGCACAGCGCCTTGCCGAGATGGTGCCGCTGGAACCGCGGGGGCAGGTGATCGCCGCCGCATTCGCCGCGCGCGGGGCGCTGCTCCTGGCCGCCTCAATGACCGAAGCGGTCTCGTTTTCCAACGCATGGGCGCCCGAACATCTGTTGGTGGCGACTCGCGACCCGGACGCCTTGGTGCCATCACTGCGCAATGCAGGGACGATTTTCGTTGGTGCCTGTGCCAGTGTGGCATTCGGCGACTATCTGACAGGCGCCAATCACGTGCTGCCCACGGGCGGTCTGGCACGCGCGTACTCCGGACTGTCCACCGTCGACTTCTATCGGTGGACAACCTGGCAGCGCGTCGACCGAAACGCCGCGGCGCGTCTGGCCGCTGACGTGGGGGTCCTTGCCGACGCCGAGGGATTGCCGGCGCACGCAGCGGCGGCTCGCCAATGGGCCGCGGAGGCGCCATGACCTCTCTCGAGATCGGCCGCGCCTCGCTGCGCGACGTGCCCACCTATTCGCCCGACGTGACGTCGTGTGCGGTGGACCTGCGCGACAACATCAATCTGTTCGGCACCTCGCCGTCGGCCCTCGCGGCTGTGCGCGCGGTGGACGCTACGGCGCTGTCGGAGTATCCGGACGTCGCCGGACGTACCCTTGTCGATGCACTGGCCACGCAGTTGGGTGTGTCCCCTGATGAGATAGTCACGGGGTGCGGTTCCGACGATGTGCTGGACGCGGCCATCCGCGCCGTGGCCGAACCCGGAGCGGTGCTGGCGCACCCGTCGCCCTCGTTTTCCATGGTGCCGATCTTTGCCCGGCTCAACGGCCTGGTCCCCGTTGCCGTCCCACTCACCGCCGACGGCTCGGCCGATGCGGACGCCATGCTGGCCACCGGCGCCCGCATCATCTACCTGTGTTCGCCCAACAACCCCACGGGCACCATCACCGACGCGAACATCGTACGACGCATCGTGCGTGAGAGTTCGGCGATTGTCATTCTGGACGGCGCATACGCCGAGTTTGCGCCGGAACTCGAAGATCTTCGCTCAGACGCGCCGGCACTCGAACGACTGCTCGTGGTGCGAACGTTCTCCAAGGCGTGGGGACTCGCCGGTCTCCGCGTAGGCTATGGAGTCGGCGGGCGCGCATTGGCACAGGCCGTGCAGAAATCGCGCGGACCGTACAAGCTGAACACGGTGGCCGAGCGCGCGGCGGTGGCAGCACTCACGCACGACGACGCCTGGATGCGCGCTCAGGCCAGCGCCGCCGTGGAGTGCCGTGATCGCGCCGTACGCGAACTGCGCACGCTCGGGCTCTCTCCCCTCGATTCGCGCGGAAACTTCGTGTGCGTGCCGGTAACCAATGCGCGCACGATGGCCGATGCACTCGCCACGCGAGGAATTGCGGTCCGCGCCTTCACCGGCTTGCCGGTCTTCGGTGACGTGCTGCGCATCGGCATGGCGCCGTGGCCGGTGATCGCACGGGTTGTCCGCGCCATCGGCGAGATACTGGCATGAAGATCACGATCTTCGACTACGGCGCCGGAAACCTGCATTCGCTGGCAAAGGCGCTCGAGTCGCCGGGACATACGGTGCGGTTTGATACCGACCTGCGCGGCGCGCTCGACACCGAGCTGCTGGTGCTCCCTGGGGTCGGCGCCTTCGCCGCCGCCGCCGCGCGCATGACCGGCGGCCTCGACGAAACACGCGCCGCAGTGCGCAACGGACTGCCGTGTCTTGGCATCTGCCTCGGCATGCAATTGCTCTTTGATGACAGCGACGAAGGACCCGGCGCCGGACTCGGTGTCATCGCCGGCCGTGTCACGCGGCTGCGTGCCGCGCAGGTGCCACAGATTGGATGGAACACCCTTGAGGAAACGTCGGACCCGGCCTTCACGCGCGCCGCATTGCACACCGCCTACTTCGCCAACTCCTTCGTGTGCCGCCCCGTCGATCCATCGTGCGTCGTGGCGTGGAGTACGCACGAGAGCGATCGTTTTCCTGCGGCCGTGCGCGTGGGCAATACCCTGGGCGTTCAGTTTCATCCGGAAAAGAGCTCCGCACCCGGCGTGGCCTTCATCCATGAGTTTCTCAACTCCGTCCTTCCCGGTTGACCCGCATGCTTGCCATTCCTGCCATTGACTTGAGAGAAGGACACGTCGTGCAGCTCGTGGGCGGCGAATATGACCGCGAGCAGGTGCGACTCGACGATCCGTGCCGCGTGGCCCGGCAATGGGTGTCCGCCGGCTTCACGCACCTGCATGTCGTCGATCTCGACGCGGCTACGGGACGTGGCTCCAATCGTGACTCGGTCATCCAACTGCTCTGGCATCAGACCGCCACCGTGCAGGTGGGCGGTGGCGTACGCACCGAGGAGGATATCGTCGCGTTGCTCGACGCCGGCGCGACATCGGTGGTGCTCGGCACACGCGCGCTCGAAGACCTGGACTGGCTGGCCAGCATGGCAGAACTGTTCCCGGGGCGGTGCATCCTCGCAGCCGATGTGCGCGAACGGAAGGTGACCACCCGCGGTTGGGCGCGGACCTTGGCGCGTGATGTGTTGCAGGTCATCGACGACGTCGCATCCCTTCCGCTGGCGGGGCTGCTGGTTACTGCCGTACACCGCGAAGGAAAGATGCTGGGCACCGACCTCCCCCTCATGGAGGATGTCGTGGCCGTCTCGCCGTTTCCCGTCATCGCGTCCGGTGGCATCGGATCGCTGGCCGACCTGCGCGCGCTCGATGATCGGGGCGTCTCGGCCGCAGTGATTGGCATGGCACTCTACACCGGGGCCATCGACCCGCACGTTCTCGCAGAGGAGTTTTCCGCATGATTGCCGTCGAACGCAAGACAACCGAAACGAACATCCGTGTCGAGATGGCGATCGGCAGCGGACAGGCTGACGTGAAAACCGGTGTGCCGTTCCTCGATCACATGATGACGGTGCTGGCGCGCTACGCGGGCCTCGATCTCACGATCGTGGCCAGCGGCGACTTGCGGCACCACCTCATCGAGGACGTCGCCCTCACGATCGGCGAGGCGCTCCGTCGCGTGTTGCCCTCCACCTGCGCCCGCTATGGGGAGCGCACCGTGCCCATGGACGACGCGCTCGTGCATGTCGTGCTTGATGCCGGCGGGCGTCCGTTCTATCGCGGACCACTGCCGAGCTCCCTGTATGACCACTGGATGCGCTCGTTCTGCGATGCCTCCAAGGTCACGCTGCACGTGCGCGTGCTGCGCGGCACCGACCGGCATCACGTGGTCGAGGCGGCCTTCAAGGGGCTCGGCTTTGCGCTGCGCCAGGCGCTCGTCGACACGGGAGCCGTCTTCAGCACCAAAGGGGCCGTGGCACTGGAGAATGACTGATGCTGACCCGGCGACTGATCGTCTGCCTCGACGTGCGGGACGGACGGGTGGTAAAGGGTGTGCAGTTCGAGGGACTGCGCGACGTCGGTGATCCCGTGGAACTTGCCGCGCGCTACGAAGCCGAGGGAGCGGATGAAATTGTCTACCTCGACATCACGGCGAGCGCCGAGGCGCGGGCCACGTTGCTCGACCTGGCGCGGCGCACGGCGGAACGGTTGTTCATTCCGCTCACCATTGGCGGTGGCATTCGGACGGTCGATGATGTGGCGGCCGCCCTGCGCGCCGGCGCCGACAAGGTGGGGCTGAACTCGGCGATCGTGCAGCGCCCCGATGTACTGACCGAGGGCGCCGACCGCTTTGGGGCCCAGTGCATGGTGGCAAGCATCGACGCCAAGTGGGAGGGCGGCCGCTATTGCGTGTACACCCACGGCGGCCGGGTGGCCACCGACCTTGAGGCTGTGAGCTGGGCCGCGGAGTGCGCGCGGCGAGGCGCGGGGGAGATCCTGTTGACCAGCATCGATCGTGACGGGGCGCGCAGCGGATATGACCTGAAACTCACCCGCGCGGTCGCTACGGCGGTGAGCATTCCGGTGATCGCCAGCGGCGGCGCAGGGACCGCCGAGCACGCCGGGGACGCCATCTTGCATGGCCGGGCCGACGCGGCGCTCGTGGCCGGCATTCTTCACGACGGCGTGGTGACGGTATCGGCGCTCAAGGCCGCCATGCGCGCCGTTGGACTCCCTGTGCGGGAGGCCGCATGACCGTAGCCCCATCCGTGCTGATGCAGGCCGCGCTCGATGTGGCCCGCATCGCTTCATTAGTAGCACTTCGATACTATAAAACAGGCGTGGCTGTCGAGACCAAGCACGACGGCTCGCCCGTGACGCTGGCTGACCGCGCCGCCGAGCAGATTGCGCGCGAATGGATCCACGCGCGGTTTCCGGCGGATGGCATTTTGGGCGAGGAGTTCGGCGAGACGCCGGGCGCCAGCGGACGTCGCTGGATCCTCGACCCGATCGACGGCACCAAGAGCTTCGTGCGCGGCGTTCCTCTGTGGGGCACCTGCGTGGCGGTCTGTGAGGGAGACGACGTACTGGCTGGCGCTGCTGCGTTTCCGGCCGTCGAGGAGTACATCGCGGCGGCTCCCGGCGAGGGATGCTGGCACAACGACTCGCGCTGCCAGGTCAGTGCGACCGCGCACATTGGTGAAGCCACGGTGCTCGTGACCGACGACCGCGCGTTCCCGTCGGCCGATCGCCGCGCGGGGTGGGATGTGCTGTCGCATCAGGCCGCCGTGAGCCGCAGCTGGGGAGATTGCTACGGCTACCTCCTCGTGGCCACCGGACGCGCTGACGTGATGGTCGATCCCGTCTTGAATCCGTGGGACGTTCCGCCATTCCTGGCGATCATCGAGGAGGCAGGTGGCGTGTTCACCAGCTGGAACGGGCGCCGCGACGCCTTCGCCGGCGATGCCATCGCCACCAACCGCGCGCTCGCCGATGTGGCGCGTTCCCTGCTCTGGAGTACTGATGCCGCTCGCTGACCAGCTCGACTATTCACGAAACGCTGGCCTCGTCACCGTCGTCACGCAGGATGCCGGCACCGGGGCCGTGTTGATGGTGGCGTATGCCGATCGCGAGGCCATCGAGCGCACGGAGTCCACCGGTGAAATGCACTACCGCTCGCGGACGCGCGGGGCGTGGCACAAGGGAGCCACCAGCGGCAACGTCCAGCGGGTGGTTTCGCTTGAGGCGGACTGTGATGCCGATGCGGTGCTGGCGCGCGTGATCCCGGCGGGCCCCGCCTGTCACAACGGCACGACGTCGTGTTTTGCCGGCACTGGCCCGGCGGCCGATGTGCTTGCAGTCGTGGATGCCACGATTCGTGACCGCGCGACGACTCTTGTGGACGGTGAGGCTGCGCCAACGTACACCCAACGCCTGCTCACGGATCGCAATCTGCGCCTCAAGAAGATCGGCGAAGAGGCGGCGGAGTTCGTGACCGCTTGCGCCGACGGCAATGCGGGACGAGCCACCGAGGAAGCCGCCGACCTCATCTACCACGCCCTGGTCGCACTGCGCGCGCTGGGCGTGGGCCTCGACGACGTGCGCGTCGCCCTGGCGGCGCGCCGTTAGTCGGCGCCCCGCTAGTCGCCGCGCCTCTAGAACGACTCGGCGATTCGGCGCGTGATGCGCGCCGGGTCACCGACGTACACCCATTGCACGTCGCGCAGGTACCGGCGCGAGACGCGTCGCACGTCCTCGCCGGTCACGGCACGC
>CANNKR010000182.1 GCA_947504615.1 Gemmatimonadota bacterium
CTCCACGGGCGCGCCGAGCGCGTCGCCGACGGCGCCGCCGAGCAGTGTGCCACGGAAGCGATGTTCCTGGTCGAGGATTGGCAGGGTCTTCTTCGTGAAGCGGCGTTCGCTCCAGTCCCGCACGAATCGCACCTGTTCGTCGGTCTCCGGCGAGTTCGGCTTCCGCCCGAACTTTTCCATTGTCTTCCATCGTGCGTTGATGATGGCGAGCGCCTCGTCGGGGCTGGCTCCGTGCCGGCGCAGCCAGCATCCGGCCACCGTGCCTGTGCGTCCGACCCCGCCCCAGCAATGCACGTAGACCGTGCGGCTGTGCGCCACCGCTTCGTCGATGATGTCGAGGATCTGCACCATGCGCGGCACGGCGGGAACGCCGAGGTCGTCGATGGGCAGCTTGTGGACTTCACGCTTCGGAAGAAGGCCTTCGAGGACCCAGGGATCGCCCGGCTGGCGGTCCATCTCATAACCCAGCGCGATGGGGACGTAGGGTTCGAGTCGATCCGCCGTCGTGGTGAGGTCGATGTAGGTGGAGACGCCGAACCGGGCGAGTGCTTCGAGCTTCTCGGTGGCCTTCGCGCGGTCCTTCGCGCCCGGATACTCGCCGCAGAGGACCATGCCGCCGGGGAGCCAGTAGGTGTTGGGCCAGGGGCGGGCGAGTGGGGCGGGGGGTGTGGGATCGTGCGGCGTGTGGGTCACGGGAGTTGGGTGTGGGGCGTAGGGAAATGTGGTTGGGGGCACTGACAGTTGGCGGGGCGCGCCGACGGGGATGCCAATTGTCATCCCCGGGCGCTACAATCGCTGCATGCCCAGTGCCAAGCGTCCAGCCAAAGTGCAGCGGTGGATTGACCTCATCACCGCGCTGTTGCGCCGCAGTTCTCCGGTGTCGTTTGCCGCGCTCGCCGCGGAGGTGCCGGCGTACAGCAATCCGAAGCAGGCCAAGGTTGCCCGCGATCGAATGTTCGAGCGCGACAAGGACGACCTGCGCGCTCTGGGCGTAGCCATCGACAACGTGCCGGACGACGATGGCAATCTCACCTGCTACATCCTGAAGACCAGGAACTTCTACCTGCCCTACGTGGGTGTTGCCCCCAAGGGCGCTCCCGCGCCGCCGCCGCGCCGCCCGAAAGGCCCGGGCTATCAGGGACTCCCCCTGCTCACGTTCACGCCAGACCAGCTGTCGGTGGTCATCCGGGCGGCGCGGCGGGTGCAACAGATGCGGCACCCGGCATTGGCCGCTGACGCCAGCTCGGCGCTGCGAAAGCTCGCCCACGACGTCTCGCTGATCGGCGACCACGGGCGCGAGATCACGCTCCCGTCAGCCACGCAGGCAAGCGCGCAGGTGCTCGAGATCCTCGACAGCGCCGTGCGCCGCCGCAAGGAAGTCACTTTTCGCTACCACTCCTTCGGTCGCGACGTCACCACCGAACGCACTGCGCTACCGTATGGGTTGCTCTTCATCTCGGGCGTCTGGTATCTGGTGGCGCACGATCCGTCGGCCGATGCCATACGCAACTTCCGCGTGAGCCGCATCGAAAACCCGGCGGTGAACAGCAGGCGAGAGCAGACGGCAGACTTTACGGTGCCTGCGGATTTCGATCTGTGGAAGCGCGCCGAGTCCCGGCGTGCGTGGGAACTTGGCGATGATGACGCGATTACTGTCACGGTGCGTTTTGACGAGTCCAGCGCCTATGCGGTGGCCGGCGCCGAACTCGGTGCACAACAGGCGGACGGGACGCGGACGTTCGTCGTGCGGCGGCCAGAGCCGTTCGTGCGATGGCTGTTGTCGTTTGGCGGGGCGGCGCACCCGGTGGCGCCAGCTCCGGTTGTCCTCGCCTGGAAGCAGCTCGCCCAGCAAACCGCCTCGTTGTACGGGGTGGCCCAATGAGCGCGCGCACCGTGGACGATGCAGCCGCGCAGCTGGGACGGCTGATGCATGCCATCGCCGCGCTTGGCGACGAAGAGCCGCATAAACTTGGAGAACTCGCCGCCATCGTGGGCGTGTCCGAAGACGTGATTGCGCGTGACCTGCGCACGTTAGTGACGCGATATGACGACGAGCCGGGCGGTTTCATCGAAGGCGTGCAACTCGCCTTCGGCTCCGACTCGGTGCGCCTGCGGTCGCTGCTCTACCGACGCCCCATGGGGCTGTCGCCGGCCGAGCTGGCCGCGCTCGAACTGGGGCTCGGCGCACTGGTTCACGAAACGCCGCCCGCCGAAACCGGCCTCATCAGGGAAGTGCGCGCCCTCATTGCCAAGGCAGCGCCGGGACTCGCTGTCGCCAAGCGACTGCCCCTGGCACATGCTGCTGCGGTATCTGACAACGTGGGTGAGCAGTTAGGCGCACTTCGCACCGCCGTGGACGCAGGCAAGAAAGCGCGCATTGCGTATCGCTCGGGCAGTGCGACTGCGCCCAATGATCGGACGGTGCATCCGTACGGCCTGGTTACTGTGAAGGGGCGCTGGTACCTGATCGCGTTCTGTGACACGGCGAACGCCATTCGCATCTTCCGGCTCGACCGCGTGGCGGCAGTCACGGTGCTCAACGAGCTGGCCGACATTCCCGACCACCTGAAGGTCGAGGAGCAGTTGCAGCACGGGCGGGCACTCGTAAACCACGCCGAGGAGCATGTGCGCGTGCGCTATCGCGCCAGCATTGCGCGATGGATTGCCGAGCACGAAGAGGTTGAGCCCCAGGCTGACGGCAGCGTGGTGGTGACCTACCCGCTGCTCGATGACGAGTGGGCGGTGCACCACGTGCTCGGCTATGGGCCGGAGGCAGAGGTGATGGAACCCGTGCGGGTGCGCGAAATGGTGCGCGCGCGGCTGGCCGAGATACTCGCTACGGCGTAGGCCGGTACGCGCGCAGCTTTGCCACCAGGGCCGCCATGTCCGTGCCCGTCGTCACTACCGCGCTCTCCCCGGCGGGCACTGTCAGCAGCGTAAACGTCACCGCCGTTACTCCGCTGATCGCTTGCACGGCATCGGCGTAGACCGCAGCCTGCACGGCGTAGCGTTCGGCCATCTGTGCCGCGCTGCCGCTGGTGGTCTTCACGTCGAGCAGTCTTGCCGTGGCACCATCACGCGCGGCCAGGTCCAGGGCCCCATTAATGGCGGTGCCGTCGGCCAGGATCCGTGTGAACGACAGTTCGCGTCGCGCGGAACCTGCGTTTGCCAGGCCCTGCCACACGGACGATGTAGTGGCGGCCTCCACTCGCGTGCGGACCAGCGAGCGATACGCTGCGCCCGCCGATGAATCGGCCGACGGCGCGTCCTCGTCCCGCATGGCAATGGCGTCTTCAATGAGCGCCACCAGATCGTCACTGTCCTGGCCATAGCGCTCGAGTACGTCGTGCACGATCAATCCCGTTGCGATGACGCTGGCTCCGAACCGGCTGACGCCACCACCAGCCACGGGCTCACAGCGCAACACGTAGCGTTCCCACCAGAGAGTCTCATTGTGGGCGAAGGCCAGCAGTTGGCTCGCCGACAGGCGGGAGCCGCCACTCACCGCGCTCACTGTCGCTGGCGGGAGGGCAAGGACGGGAACAACGGTCGCTGGCTCGGCGTCCGGCGCGGCAACCCCGTCGCAGACGCGCACCGTGGCGTGGAACGTCTCGCCCGTTGCACTCTCGTATGTGAGCTGGGCGTCCTGCCCAAGGCTCGGGAACGTGTCGCGCAAAACTCGTGCCGGTGACAACTGCGTCCGCATGTCACCCATCGGGATGCCACTCAGCACCAGTCGTTCTTTGGCGCGCGTAGATGCCACGTACCACAGGCGATACGCTTCTGCCCGCTGTTCCAGCACGAGTTCCGTCGCCAGCGCCTGGTGTTCGGGGTCTTTGCCATCGTCCGCGGCGGCCGCCGCACTCTCGTCTTTTACACGGAAGCCGTGGCGCGACATCAGGAGCTTGTCGTGGTCCGCCGTGATTTCGCGAACGAGATCGGCCCAGAACACCACGGGCCACTCGAGCCCCTTGGCGCTATGGATCGTCGTGACGGTCACCACATTTGAACGCTCGCGGTAGAGGCGTTCGGGCGCGACCTTGTCTTCGCGGTCGCGCTGCTCCGCGACGTTGCGCAGGAATTCGCCGAGTGACTGGTTGGGCGCGGCGGCCGCGAGGCGGATGAGTTTGCGAAGGTTGGCGATCGCCTGCGGCCCATCGGTGAGGTCGAGCGCCAGGACTGCCCGGTAGCCGCTCTGGGACAGCAATCGTTGTAACAGAACGTGCACGCTCACACGGTCGCGCAGGGCACCGAGTGCGGAGAGCAGTTGCGATGCGCGCTCGAGCAGCGGACGTTCGTTGGTGACTGTCGCGAGCACGGTCGCCAGTCCCCTGCCGTCGGCCGCGCGTGCCAAGGCCAGTAGCGTATCGTCGCGCACGCCGACGAACGGGCTCTTCAAGAAACCAACCAGCGCCACGTCGTCGGTGCAATCGCGAATGGCGCGCAGCGCCAGCACGCAGTCCAGCACCTCGCGCGCGCGCCAGAATCCCTCGCTCCGCAGCACGTACAGTGGAATGCCCGCCCGCTGCATGGCGCCAGCGTACATCGTCACTGCGCTCCACGACGCCAGCAGGATGGCCATGTCACCAAAGGGGGTGCCGTCGGCGTGCAGTTCCGTGATGCGCCTGGCCACGGCTGTGGCCTCGAGTGCACGTACGGTGTCCGCCTTCTGGGCTTTGCCGTCTTCGGCGGCCGGGACCACCAGAAACTCCACTGCATGATCGCCGTCGGCGCCGCCGGCCTTGGGCGTCAACGATGAGTAGTCGACCTCGAAATCGTGCCGGGTGGCGCCGGACACTGGGGTGTTGAGTGCCTTGCCGACCGTGCTGTCGACGAGCCCGAGAATGGCGGCCTTGCTGCGGAAGTTCTCATGGAGTGGGAGCACCGTACCCGCACCGTTCCTGAAACGCACAGCCACGGCGTTCCACAACGTCACGTCCGCGCGGCGGAAGCGGTAGATGCTCTGCTTGGGATCGCCGACCAGTACGATGCGCGTCGGCGATGGATCGCCGGACTCGATGCCGCCGAGCAGAAAGGCGATATCGCGTTGCACGGGGTCCACATCCTGGAACTCGTCGAGTACCAGCAGGCGTACGCGATGCTGCACCGCACGCCGAATGACGTCGTCCTTTAGCAGGTCGCGGGTGGCGACGATCATCCGGTCGAAGTCGAGCACTCCTTCGCGATCGAGCTGATCTCGGCGCAACGCGGCGGCGCGCGTCGCAATGATAAGCAGGGCGTTCTCGTGCGCGCGCAGGGCGCCGCGGTCCTGCTCCATACGCGCGAGGCGATCAGAGTCGTCGGCTACCTGAGCCACGTAGGTGCTGATGTCCTTCAGCCGGCGCCCGGCCAGCAGGGTGTCGAGGCCATCCACGTCGTCATTGGCGATGGCAGCGACCAGCGCTGCGTGCGCGCAGTCGCGGGCCATCGCGGCGCCTTCGCCTTCCTCGAGTACCCGACGGCCCGGGCGTGCGCCCGCGCGCAGGGCGAAGTCGCGCAACAGGTCGCCGCAGAAGCCATGAATGGTGCCGATGCGGGCGGAGTCCACTTCGGCGGCAAGGTCCCGCCGGCCGCCAACCCGAAGCGCGGCGCGCAGCTTCCGCTTGAGGTCGGCCGCCGCCTGATTGGTGAAGGTGATGGCCGCGACCTGCTCGAACGTCAGTGGCAGGGCGACGGGAGGCAGCGGCTTGCCGTCCGCCAGTACCGTGACGCCCAGTTGGTGGCAGAGCGCCTGCACCACGGTAGTGGTTTTGCCAGAGCCGGCGCCGGCGTCGACCAGCAGGTGATGCGCAGTGCTGGTAATCACGGCGCGCTGTGCCAAGGTGAGTGTGGTCATCACCACAGCTCCACTGGGCCGCCGGGAATGCGGCAAATATCCCGCGCGGGGCAATACGGAGAGCAGCCGCACGATGGCGCAGGGTCGGCCGGAAACACACCGTCACGAACCTGCTGCACTCGGCGTCCGGCGGCGTCGAGCGCATCCGCCAGTTTCTGTTCAGCCTCGGGCGCAGCCTGCAGTGCGCCCTTGGCCACCGGTGCGAGCGATAGCGCGTGGACAGTCTCTGGTGATCGTAGCGTGCGGTATTCCATGCGCGCCACGAGGTCCTGCGGGCGCAACTGCTGGAGCGCTGCCGCATAGAGTGGCACCTGAAGGACAACGCCGTCGTCCCAGCCGGTCTTCTTGCCGGCTGCCGGAGTGGCGTACTTGGTGCTCTTGTAGTCGATGGCGGCGATGTACCGGTCAGCGTTCGGTACGCGCTCATCGACGCCACGATCGACGCGGTCAATGGACCCACGGAGCATGAACGTCACACCGCTTCCGCGAAGACGTACGTCCTTGAACTCGTACTCGCCTTCGACAAAGCCGGTGCGAACCTGCTTGGAGGCGCTGGTGTTGCCCGTGTACGATTTCTCGTTCCACTCGATATCGAACGCCAGGTACGCGCACAGGTCGGCACGCATCTCGCCCAGTGCGACATTGCGCAGGGTGTCGGGGCCAAGCCATTCACCGGCCGCTTCCGCCGCCTTCCATGCATCGGTCAGCGACTGCTCCATCAAGGGTGTCGCCCACTTGGCGTCGGTGCCCCTCAGGAACACAGGCTGCTTCACGCGCGCAAAGGCCGCCGTGAAAAACCGGTCGAGCGCGTCGTGCAGCAGCGAGCCGCGCACCGTCGGTTCCATCAAGTCGTCGGCGTCCGCGCGAGGCTCGAGCTTCAGCAATCGCTGGGCGAACCAGTGCCACCGGCACTTGGCGACCTGCTCCAGCTGCGTGGCCGACCAGGTATAGCGTTCGTCGTACTGCTCGGCGATCCACTGCGCGAG
>CANNKR010000183.1 GCA_947504615.1 Gemmatimonadota bacterium
AGCAGGCCGTCGTCAGTACCGGCCCACAACACCTTGGCGTCCTTCGGCGACTCGGCGACGTAGTAGATGGTGTTGTACACCTCGCCACCGGCGCCTTCGCTGGTGATCGGGCCACCACCCTGCCCCTGCGTCGCCTTGTCGTTGCGCGTGAGGTCGCCCGAGATGGCGTCCCAGCTCTTGCCCCGGTCGCGCGAGCGAAAGAGCACATTGCCCGCATGATAGATGACATTGGGATCGTGGTCGGACACGACGATCGGCGCATTCCAGTTGAAACGGTACTTCTGCAGGTCGCTGGGCTCGCCAAGGCCGAGCGCGGGCCAGACCATCACGTTGCGATCGAAGCCGGTCTGCCGGTCATACTCGCCGATGATGCCCTGATAGCAGCCGCCGTAGACGTAGCGCGGCGCGGCGCGGTTGAATGCCAGGTACGCGCTCTCGCATCCGGAGACGGCGTCCCATTCACGGACCGTGATGCCATATCCGTCGCTGCGGCTCTGCGTGCGCACACTGGAGTTGTCCTGCTGGCCGCCGTAGACACTGTAGGGTTCTGCGTCATCGACGTTCACGCGATAGAACTGCGCCGTGGGCTGATTGTCCTGCGTGCTCCACGTCTTGCCGCCATTCAACGAGACGGATGCACCGCCGTCGTTGGCGTTGGCCAGAATCTTCGGGTCGCGCGGGTTGATCCACAGCTGGTGGTTGTCCCCGTGTGTGGCTTCCACCACGGCAAAGGTCTTGCCCCCGTCGATGGACCGCGTGAGCGGCGCATTGATGACCCAGACCACGTCGGGGTTCTGCGGATCGGCGGTGATGTTGGTGTAGTACCAGGCGCGGGCACGAATGAGGCGATCCTCGCTCTGGCGCGACCACTTCTTGCCGGCGTCATCGGAGCGGTACAGGCCGCCTTCGTCCGCTTCGACAATGGCGTAGAGACGATCGGGATTTGCCGGCGACACGGCGACATCGATCTTGCCGATCAACTTGGGAAGGCCGGTGGTAAGCCGTGTCCAGCTGTCGCCGGCATCGGTGGATTTCCAGAGACCGGAACCAGCGCCGCCGGAACGCACCTTCCACGGCGTGCGCTGATGATCCCAAAAGGCGGCGTACAGAATGCGCGGATTCGTGGGGTCTACCGAAAGACCACTGGCGCCGCTGGTGCCGTTCTCGCCCTTGAGCAGGAGGGTCCACGTCTTGCCGCCGTCCATCGAACGGTAGATGCCGCGGTCGGGGGTACCGGTCCACCGGTTGCCCTGCGCCGCCACCCACACGATGTCGGGGTTGGTGGGGTGCACGCACACTGCCGAGATCTGCAGTGTGGCGTCGAGGCCAAGGTGCGTCCATGTCCTGCCGGCATCGGTGCTTCGGTATACCCCGTTGCCGAACGACGATGACTGGCCGCGCACGGCGTGCTCGCCGGTGCCCACATACACCACGTTGGGATCGGACTCGGCGACGGCAATCGCGCCGATGGAACCCAGGCGGAATTGCCCGTCAGAAATATTCTTCCAGGTCAGCCCCGCATCGTCGGTCTTCCAGACACCTCCACCGGTATAGCCGGCATAGAAGACCATCGGCTGCGTGGGAACGCCGGCGATGGCATTGGCTCGGCCACCGCGAAAAGGACCGATGTTGCGCCACTGCAACGGCGCCAGCATGGTGCTGTCGATGGTGATCGCCGGGGCGACAGGGGCGGGCTTCTGCGCAACCATTGCCGCAGGAAAGACCGCGAGAACGAGACTGAACGTGAGTGCGCGCATGGTCGGGGGCGTTAGAGGTTCCAGAAGGTACCGCCACGCGGGGAACGGCGGTACGGTCGTGTCTTGCCTCGCCGGGGGCGTGACCCAGATTCCCCGCAGGTCATTCTCCGGGGCGGTAGCCTGATGCCACAACACGGAACACTCATCCGTACCACCGACGCGACGCTCATTGATCGCATCGCGACCTCCGGTCACGATTGGTTGATGCTGGACGGGGAGCATCCGAGTGTCGGCCTGCCGGAGATGGCCATGATGCTGACCGCGGTGGCTGGGCGCGTGCCCTGCTATGCCCGCGTGCGCGCGCTCGATAGTGCGCTGATCAGCCATGCGCTGAACGCTGGGGCGGCGGGCGTGATCATTCCGAACGTGGACACCGTGGCACAGGCGGAAGAGTCCGTGCGCTGCGTGCGGATCTCCCGATGGCCGAAGGCCAGGGTGGTGGTGCAGGCAGAGTCAGCCGAGGCGGTGCGGAACATCGCGGGCATCGTGGCGACGCCGGGCATTGAGTGGGTGCTGATTGGCCCGTACGACCTGACCCGGAGCCTGGGCATTGCGGAACAGCTGGAGCACCCGGCGTTTCACGACGCCGTGGGGCAGATTGAATCGGCGTGCCGCGCGGCGCGCGTGCCGGTGGGAATCTTCTCAATGACCCCGGAGCGGAGGGTGCCGTACGAGGTCCGCGGATTCGACTGGCTGGTGACAGGGATCGATCGGCTGGCTTGAGGGTTACCACATAGGGTTATCATGTGAAGCATCTGCCAGTCTGCAGGCAACCACGAACGGGGAGAGTTCCATGACGCGTACCTCAATGACGGTTATGACTGTCGCCCTGATGGCGCTTGTCCTGCCCCTACGTGCCCAAACCGGGCTGTATGTCGGCGCTCAGGTGACCGGCGCATCGCTCACGTACAAGGATGCCGCGGACAAGCTGGATTTCGGGTCGGGATTCGGCGTGCACGCGGGCCTGACGCTGGGCAGCACCTTTGGAGTGCTGGTGAACTACGACAAGAACACGCTGGGTTCGTCGGGCGGAGACACCGATCTCGGTCAATGGGACGTGCTCGGACGCCTGGGGTTCATGGCACTTGGGCCGGTGAAGACGTATCTCACGGGGGGCATGACGGGTCGGGTCGCGCAGTCGCCGTCGTATGGCGGCGGGGTGGGCGATTACAAGTTTTCCGGGATGAATCCCACCGGTGGCGCTGCCGCCCAGGTCTTCATCACCAGCAAGCTGGCGCTCGACGGCTCGGTGCTGTGGACGTTCGGCAAGTTCTCCGACACCAGAAACGGATCCCTGGATCCGGGGCGCGTTTCCGCCACGGGGTCGCGCGTGTCGCTTGGAGCCAGCTGGTACCTGCTCGGCGGAAAGTAGGGAGAAACAACCGAATCGGACCCGGGAAGGGTTAGCTTTCAGGATGACCAAACGCACACTCGATGCCCCTGATACTGGCTTCTCTTCCCTCGGTCTCGATCCCCGCCTGCTTGATGCGCTGACTGCGCTCGGCTACGAAGAACCGACACCGATCCAACGCACCGCGATCCCGCCGCTTCGGGCAGGGCGCGACGTGCTTGCCGTGGCCGCTACCGGCACGGGCAAGACCGCCGCTTTTGCGCTGCCCTTGCTCCACAACATCGACCCGACGCTTCCGCCGCGCATGCGGCTGGCGGCGCTGGTGCTGGTGCCGACGCGCGAACTCGCGATGCAAGTGGCCGAGGCGATTCACCGGTACGGCAAGCCATTCGGCGCCGCGGTGCTTTCGATCTATGGTGGCGCGCCAATGGAGCAGCAGATCCGCTCGCTCAAGCGGGGCGTTGACGTGGTGATTGCGACGCCCGGGCGCGCGCTCGACCACATTCGCCGCAAGACGCTGCACCTCGATCACGTGAAGACCGTGGTGCTCGATGAAGCCGACGAGATGCTGGACATGGGATTCGCCGAGGACCTCGAGGCGATCCTGAGCGCGTTGCCGGCAGAACGGCAGACCGCGCTGTTCAGCGCCACGATTCCGGCGCGCATTACGAAGATCGCCAACTCGCACCTGAAGAATCCCGAAGTCGTGCGCATCGAGCGTGCGGCCATTGCGCCGGGGGAAACGGCGAAGGTCCGTCAGGTGGCGTACATGGTGCCGCGGGCGCACAAGATGGCGGCCCTCGCGCGCATTCTCGACGTGGAAGCACCGGAAAGCGCCATCGTGTTTTGCCGCACGCGCACCGAAGTGGACCAGCTCACCGAGACGCTGGCGGGGCGCGGGTATCGCGCCGAAGCGCTGCACGGCGGGTTGTCGCAGGAGCAGCGTGACCGGGTGATGAAGCGGTTCCGCGCCAAGGGGAGCGACCTGCTGATCGCTACCGACGTGGCGGCGCGCGGACTCGACGTGAAGCACGTGACGCACGTGGTGAACTACGACGTGCCGTGGGAGTCGGAATCGTACGTGCACCGCATTGGGCGCACGGGACGCGCGGGACGCGAGGGCGTGGCAATCACGCTGGCCGAGCCGCGTGAGCATCGCCTGCTGCGCAACATCGAGGCGACGACCAAGCAGAAGATCGAGATTGGCGTGGTGCCGACGGTCGCCGACCTTCGCACGCGCCAGCTGGAGCAGCTGCGCGATCAGGTGGCGGAGTTGCTGAACGCGGGCGAACTCGACCGCTATCGTCCCATGGTCGAGCAGCTTGCCGAAGAGTATGACGTGATGGACATCGCGGCTGCGGCCATTCGTTTGGCTGCCCGCAAGGTGGAGAGCGAGGGAGAGCCGGACGAGATTCCGAACCTGATCACGCGCGGCGGCGACCGCGATGCGCACACCCCGAAGCCGGCACGGCAGGGGCGTCGCGAGTTTGCCGGCAAGGTGGGCGGCAAGGTGGCGAAGATCTATGTGGGCGCGGGCCGCAAGCTGAAGATCCGGCCGGGCGACATTGTCGGCGCCATCGCGGGCGAGGCAGGACTTGGGCTTGGCGAGATTGGCGCGGTGACGATTGGCGACCGGCATTCCATTGTGGAAGTGCCGGAGGACAAGGCCGACTTCATCATCGCGAAGCTGTCGGCGAGCACGATCAAGGGGAAGAAGGTCCGGGTGCGGCGGGACCAGGCGTAGCGTCGTATTGCGTGACTCGATCTTTTTTGTTTGCCTGATGATCGGAGCGTTCGCCCCATGACGCGCGGCGTTGTTGCCCTGCTGCTCGCGCTTGTCCTTGGTGGGCTGCAGGTGCCGGTTGCATCGGCGCAGGCGCCCGCCGCCGTTTCGGCGCGCACGGTACTGCTGATTTCGCTCGACGGCTTTCGCGCGGATTACATCCAGCGTCCCGCGGCGCGGCGGCTGCGCGCGCTGGCGTCGTCGGGGGTGCGCGCCGAGCACATGGTGCCCGCTTTTCCCTCGAAGACCTTCCCGAACCACTACACGATCATCACCGGCCTCCGTCCCGAGCATCACGGGATCGTGGCCAACGCGATGTGGGACGACGTGATCGGGAAGAAGTTCAACATTCCCGACACGGTCGTCACGCACGACACCCGATGGTGGGGCGGCGAACCGCTGTGGGTGACCGTGGAGAAGCAGGGCAAGCGCGCGGCTTCGTATTTCTGGGTGAGCTCGGACATGGAGATCGCCGGCCGCCGTCCCACGTGGTGGAAGCCCTATGACGGTCGCGTGCCGAACGCCGAGCGCGTACGGACGGTACTTGACTGGCTGGCCATGCCGGCCGGGACCGGACCGACGTTCGTCTCGACGTATTTCAGCGATTGCGACGATGCCGGGCACAACTTCGGCCCCGGGTCGCCGCAGGTGGACAGCGCGATTGCCCGCGTGGACGCGATGGTCGGCGCCCTGGTCGATGGCATCGTGGCCCGAGGTCTTGCCGCTCAGGTGGATATCGTCGTGGTGTCGGACCACGGCATGGCAGACCTTTCCCCCGAACGGGTGATCTATCTCGACGATTACCTGGACCTGTCCAAGGTCGACCTCATCGACATTTCGCCGGTAGGATCGCTTGCGCCGAAGCCCGGATACGAAGCCGACGTGTACGCACGGCTCAAAGGCGCGCATCCGCACCTGCAGGTATATCGCAAGGGCGAGGTGCCGGCGCGCTTCCACTTCAATAAGCACCCCCGCATTGCGCCGCTCGTGACGATCGCGGATGAAGGGTGGACCATGACGACGCACGCCGCCGTCCGACTCGGCGGCCTGCCGCGCGGCGGGATGCATGGCTTCGACAACCAGGTTGCGTCCATGGGGGCGCTCTTCGTGGCGTCCGGCCCTGATTTCCGGCAGGGACTCGTGGTTCCCCCGTTCCAGAACATCCACGTCTACGAGCTGTTGGCCGGGTTGCTGGGTGTGAAGCCGGCGCCGAACGACGGCTCCGCGGATTCCACGCGCGCCTTCCTGCGTCCCTCGCGCGAACGACCATAACCGCAACGACGGACGGGACGCCGAGTGATCAAGTCGGCGCCCCGTCGGTGCTCACTATGGTTCAGTTGTGTCCCGCGTTACTGCGCCTTACTCAGGAATCCAGAGGCCTGCAGCTCGGGCCCTTACCGGAACCACGGTTGATGCTGCCGCGAGGGCATCGAGAAGGTGTTCCACGACCAGCGGATCACCGAAATCCTCGATGGCGTGAAGGATCCCGTCATCCCTCTCATACGCATGTCCAATGCGCAGACGGTTCGCGTTGACTTCGCTGAGCCACGCACTGAGATCCTCGCTGAACGGCACATCATGCTTCACATGGATTCCAGCACCCGTGCCTCGGGTAGTCCCCCTTCCTCGTGTTCACCAGAGGAACGTCATTCACCCCGCCCACGATCATTCCCGTCTCGTCGATCTGACGTGTGCCCTCCGGCACATAGGGTGCGAGGCCAGTCAGGACTCGCATGATGAAGCTGTGGCGATCGGAACTGGGACGGCGACTCGTCGGTGTTGCGGACGACGTCGAAAACTACCTGGCTCGGGCTGGCTTCCTGCGTACGTACGGCATCGGAACCACCTCCCCGAAGTGAGACGCACCCATACGATGGAGTGCG
>CANNKR010000184.1 GCA_947504615.1 Gemmatimonadota bacterium
ATCTACTTCCAGTGGCTCCCGGCAGGTACCGCTTGGCGCGAGACCCTCAAGCCGTACCGGGTGCGCGCCCAGGCCGGGGCCAAGCCGGAGCGGCTCACCGAAACGCAGATGGATTCGGTCGCACCGCTCCTCGCCGACGGCGAACGCACCACCGACGGGACGCGAAAGGTCGTCAGCGTGCGCGGCGACCTCTACGTCGTCGATCTGCGAAAGTCGCTGGTGCGGCGCCTCACCGAGACGCTCGCCAACGAGTCGAACCCGCGCTTCTCCCCTGACGGCCAGCGCGTGCTCTTCGTCCGCGATGGCAACGCCTACTCCCTGGACCTTGGCGCGGGCCTCGTGCGCCAGCTCACCGACATCCGCCCGGCGGACGCTGGTGCAGCGCGCAACGCGGCCGCGAAGAGCGCCACGACGCAGCGCGGCGCGCTCGAACGCGATCAGCGCGAACTCTTCGCCGTCATTCGCGATCAATCGGCCACCGACTCCCTGCGACGCGCCGAATCCGCCGCGCGCGACTCATTGGCGGTACGGCCCGTCGTCCTCGGCGCCGGCGAACGCCTGAGCCAGCTCTCCGTGAATCCGGCGGGCACGGCGATTCTCTTCACGACCACCACGTCGGCGACCGACGCACGTGCCGGCATCGTGCCGAACTACGTCACGGCGTCCGGTTTCACCGAAGACATTCCCAACCGCACCAAGGTCGGCGATGCGCAGGGGCGCACTCGGCTCGGCTTTCAGGCGCTCCCGCGCGGCGAGGTGAAGTGGCTGCGCTCCATCGACGCCGACTCGCTCATCGCCGGCTCGCAACTGCTCGCCTGGAACGACGCCGGCACGCTGGCCCTGGTCAGCGGGTCGAGCAGCAACTTCAAGACCCGTCAGCTCTCCACGGTGGATGCCGTGACCGGCGCACTCAAGGCCGTCGCCGTCATGACCGACACGGCGTGGGTCGGTGGCCCGTGCTCATACGGCTGCGCCGGCTTCTATGAAGACGACCGCCGTATCTACCACGTGAGTGAAGCCACCGGCTACGCGCAGCTCTGGAGCACGGCCGCCGATGGCAGCGACCGGCGCGCGCTCACGAGCGGCAACTTCGAAGTCTACGACGTCGACCTCTCCAACGATCGCAAGCACTTCCTGTTCCACTCCAGCGAAGTGTCGGCCTTCGACCGCGACCTGTACCGCATGCCAATCGCCGGCGGGACGCGCCAGAAGCTCACGGTCGGCCTCGGCGGGCATCAGGTCGTGCTCTCGCCGGACGAAAAGACGATGGCCGATGTCTATTCGACCACCACGCGCTCGCCCGACCTGTTCCTCGCGGGTGCCTGCCCGGCCGCAGCGCCGTGCAAGCTGTCGCCCGCCAGCCAGCTCACCGTGTCCCAAACGGCCGACTGGCTCGCCTTCAAGTGGATCGACCCGGCCATCGTGAATATTCCGGCATCCGACGGCGTGTCGGTGCCGGCGCACATCTACACGCCGCAGGAGATCGGCGCCACGCCCAATGGTGCGGCCGTGATCTTCGTGCACGGTGCCGGCTACCTGCACAACGTCGGCCACTTCTGGAGCCAGTACCCGCGCGAGTTCATGTTCAACAACTACCTCGCGTCCAAGGGCTACGTCGTCCTCGACATCGACTACCGGGCCAGCGCGGGCTACGGGCGCGACTGGCGCACCGCCATCTACCGGTTCATGGGTGGTCGCGACCTGCAGGATCAGGTGGACGGTTCCAGGTACCTCACCAAGACTTTCGGCGTCGACCCCGAACGCATCGGCATGTACGGCGGCTCCTACGGCGGCTTCATGACGCTGATGGCCCTGTTCAACGAGCCGAAGTACTTCGGCGCCGGTGCCGCGCTGCGCTCCGTCACCGACTGGGCGCATTACAACCACGGGTACACGGGCTCCATCCTCAACCTCCCGCAGAACGACACGCTGGCCTACCGCCGCTCGTCGCCGATCTTCCACGCCGAGGGGCTCGAGGATCCGCTGCTCATGCTGCACGGCATGGTGGATACCAACGTGAACTTCCAGGACATCGTGCGATTGACGCAGCGACTGGTCGAACTGGGCAAGACGGGGTGGGACCTCGCCGTCTTTCCGGTGGAAGATCACGGCTTCGTGCGGCCCTCGAGCTGGACCGACGAGTACCGCCGCATCTTCGAGTTGTACGAGCGCACCATCGGTCCCAACGGGACCAAGGCGAAGCGCTGACGCCCCGCATCGCAAACCCCGCAGCAGACGCCATTCCCAGCGAGCCGCTGGGGATGGCGCGGCGCGTCGCGCAGGTCATCCGCCAGATCATCGGCGCTCCCGACTACGCGACGTACCTCGCGCATGTGCGCGAGCACCATCCGGAGCGCGACCCACTGAGCGAGAAGGACTTCCTGCGCGAACGCCTCGTGGCGCGCTACTCCCGCCCCGGAAGCCGCTGCTGCTAGCGCGTTGCCGTGGGCCGCGCGCTGGCCGGTCGCACGAGGACCAGCCCAATCGACGCCAGTGCGGCACACGCCGCACCCACCGTGAAGGCGAACGAGCTGCCACGCCAGTCCCAGAGCAAGCCGAATACCACTGAGGCGGGCAGCACCGCGGCGCCAATCACGCCGTTGTACCAGCCAAAGGCGAGACCCCGCCGATCCGATGGCACCAGGTCGGCCACCAGCGCGCGCTCCACCGCTTCGGTCAGTCCGAAAAACAGTCCGTATGCGATGAACAACGCCCAGGCGTGCCAGGTCGACGTGGCCGCGGCAAAGCCGAGGTAGACGAGCGCGTACCAGAGCCAACCGGCGGCAATCATGGTGCGACGCCCCACGCGGTCCGACCACGCACCGGCCGGAATGCTCGTCGCCGATTTCACTACGTGCAACGCGGCCCAGAGCAGCGGGATCATCGCGGCGCTCACCCCCAGTTGCGACGCCCGCAGCAACAGGAAGGCGTCGGTGGAGTTGCCCAGTGTGAAGAGCACGAGCACCGCGAGGTAGCGCCAGAAGGACGCGCCCAGCGGCGCGGCAAGCGGCACACCACTCGGCACCGCCGCTACCGCTGCCGGTGCCCGCCTACCGTCTACCGTCCCCCGTCTACCGTCTTCCTTCACCCCCCACACCGCCACCGCCACCGCGATCGCCCCGGGAATCGCCGCGAGCAGGAACACCTGGCGCACGGTCACTCCCACCCACTGCAACAGCACGAACGCAATCAGCGGCCCGATGAACGCCCCGGCGTGGTCCGCCGCGCGCTGCACGCCGAAGGCACGTCCGCGATCGCTGGCCGGCACCGCATCGGCAATCATCGCGTCGCGCGGCGCGCCGCGAATGCCCTTCCCCACCCGGTCACCCACGCGAATGGCGAGCACCTGCCACGCCGCCCCTGCCACGCCGATGAACGGGCGCAGCACGGCGGCGATCGAGTAGCCGGCGACCACCAGCGGTTTCCGTCGCGGCACCCGATCCGACCACCACCCGCTCGCCAGCTTGAGCAACGAAGCCACGGCATCGGCCGCGCCCTCGATGATCCCCACCCACGCCGCGCCGACTCCCAGCGTTGCCGTCAGGAACGCGGGCAGCAGCGGGTAGATCATTTCGCTCGACGCGTCGGTGAACAGGCTGACGGCGGCCAGCGCCTTCACCGTACCCGGCAACCGCGGCCGCTTGCCTTCGCTCACGACACGCTCCGCGAGGCACCCGCCGACGGCGTCATCACCCTTGCCGCGTCCTGGCGCGACGCATCACCCCCAAACTCGGCGGCAAACGACGACATCCACGCTTTGGCAAACTCATTCGCGTCGGTGCCGGTGACCAGCGCCCACACCGCACCACCGAACCCGGCACCGAACGCAGTAGCTCCGGCCGCGCCCAGCGCCCGCGCCCTTGCCGCGAGCCACACCGTCTGCGGCACCTGATTCTCGAGCGCGTCCTCCGCCATCAGCTGCGAATGCGCCAGGAACGCACCGGCGCCAGCGGCATCCTCGCGCGCGATCGCGTCAGCCAGCCCCGGCACGATGACCGTCGACTCCTCCCGAAACTGCGCGAGACGACGGCGGAGATACGGCACACTCATCGATGCGTCGGCCGCACGCTCGGCGAGCGCCAACACCCGGTCGAACCCATCGGGTGCCGCGGCAAGCACGGCCGCCAGCGTCTCGTCCGTACGCCCCGTGTCCGCGTTCCACGCCGACACGAGCGCACGCGCCGAGTCGGCCACGCGATTGTACGCAAGCTTCGCGTTGCCTGTCTTGGTCGCCTTCACGCCGCTGTTCGCCACGACGATGCGCCAGTCGGCAGGCCATGCGACGCGACGCATCACCCGCCCCGGCAGGTACGAATATTCCCCGACGCATCCCGGCTGCGACGCGCAGATCGCAATGTGGTCCTGGGCGCCACCACGCGTCCCCACGCCCGCATCGCCGGCGAACGGGCCCCATGGCGCCCCGCTCTCGACCGCTGCACAGTACTGCGCAAACGCCAGCTCGTCTTCACCCACCGCGCGCCACGCCGGTGCGTCCCACAATCCATTGGCGTCAAAGACCGCCATCGTGAGCGAGACGATGAGCGCACTGGAACTGCTCATCCCCATCGACGGCGGAATGTCGCTCCCGACGGTCACCTCGACCCCCGCGCGCGCCTCGGGAAAATCGCGGGTGACGCGCCGTGCGACCGCTGCGACGTACACCGACCAGCGCGCTGCGGTGGGCGCCGCGGACGGGTCCAACGCCACCTCGACGCTCGTCCGGCCACGCAGGTCGCGCACCCGCACCACGGAGTCCGCGAGGGCCGCGGCCTTGGCGTGCATCTGGAATGGCGTGGCACAGGTCAGCGACCGGCCCCCCGCGTAATCCGTGTGCTTTCCCACCAGCTCCACGCGCCCAGGCACGTGATAGTGCCAACTCACGGCGCCACCGTCACGCCACGCAGATATTCGGCGATCGTCGCCACGTCGGTGCGGCGCGACAGATCGAGCACGCCCGCCTGCTCGCGCACCACGCGAAACTCCTCGCCCAACTCGTGTGCCGCGATCATCACCGCGTCCTGCAACTCCAGTTCCCCGCGCACCGACGGCACCACGCGTCGGCACGCCTCGAAGATCACCGGCGTGAAGCTCCAGAGGTTCATCGAGACCCAGCGTTCCGCGCGCTCCAGCAGCGGATGATCCGTCGGAGGCTTCTCGACGATCGCGCGCAGCACCCCCACCTCGTCGATATCGAGCAGCGCGTACTGCATCACGCGTTCGCGGTCGATGTTCCCCTCGCGCACCAGCGCTTCGCCTTCGTACGCCACCAGCCCGGCACCACCCACGTCGCAGAGCGCCGCGATGGACGCCACGGGGTAGTAGTTGTCCGAGTTGAGCACGAGGAACGGCGCATCGCGCACCACCCCATCGGCCGCGAGCACGGCATCAGCGGTGCCGCGCGGCTCCTGCTGCACCGCCCAGTGCAGCCGCACCCGCGTCGGCGGCGAATCATTCTCGTAGTATGTGCGCATCGCCGCGTGGTCCGGCGCGACCACCAGCGTCACGTCGGTGATGCCGGCATCGGCGAGCGCCGACAGCACGAAGTCCAGAAAGGGACGGCCGAGCGTCGGCATCATCCCCTTCTGCCCCGACGCGGCGGCCGCTTCCTGACGCGCATCCAACGCCACCGCGGCCTCGGCTCGCCGCATTCGGGAGCCGAGGCCGCGCGCCAGGATCACAGCCTGCGTGGTCCGCATCTATCTGATGCCTGCTACTTGTCGTGGTCCGGCGTGCTCTTCCAGAAGCCCTGCAGCACCTTGACCACACCGTAGCCGCTGAGCACGAACACGACGCTGAACACTGCACCCTGCGCGTTGTTGCCGTACAGAAAGCTCCCCGAGCCGAACAGCGCCGAGTAGACGAAGGCGACGCCGAGCATCCACCCGAGCATGGCCTGCGGCAGCGAGTCGGGTGACGGCCCCACGCCAGCCACCGCCCGCACATGTTTCCACCCTGGCCCCGCCGGCCGGACGAGCTTGAAGAAGCTGACGAGCGTTGCTTCGTCCGTCTTTGGCCCGGCAAACGCCGCCGTGATCCACGCGACCGTGGTGACGGCGACCGTGGCGAGCAGCGAGATATGATCGGGAATCGGCGTCCCCATGCGGCGCACGATCTCGAACGCCACGGCCGTGAAGAACGACGCACCCATCGCCGCCACTTCAGCCCAGGCGTTGACACGCCACCAGTACCAGCGGAGCAGGTAGAGCAATCCCGTGCCGGCACCGATGGAGAGCAGCAGCGTGAAGCCGCGGCTCGCCGTTTCGAGTACGAAGGTGAGCAGGCACGCGAAGAGCATCAGCACGGCCGTCATCAGGCGCGCGACGAGCACATAGTGCTTTTCCGTCGCCTCGGGCTTCACGAAGCGGCGGTAGAAGTCATGCACCAGGTACGATGTCCCCCAGTTCAGGTGCGTCGAGAGCGTGGACACGTACGCGGCCAGCATGCCGGCGATCATCAGCCCGAGGAAGCCGGCCGGCAGGAAGGTCAGCATGGCCGGGTACGCCATGTCGTGCCCAATGAGCCCCTTGTCGACGTACGGAAAGGCGGTGCCGATGTCGCTGAGGTTCGGGAAGACCAGGATGGAGCAGAGCGCCACGATGATCCACGGCCACGACCGCAGGGCGTAATGCGCCACGTTGAAGAACAGGGTGCCGATGAGCGCGTCCTTCTCGCTCTTCGACGCCAGCATGCGTTGCGCGATATAGCTGCCGCCGCCGGGCTCGGCCCCCGGATACCAGACCGACCACCA
>CANNKR010000185.1 GCA_947504615.1 Gemmatimonadota bacterium
ATGCAGCGCCGAGGGGCGACAGGCGCCATCAACAGATCGAGTAATCTACTACACGGGAGTCGCGTGACCATCGGAGGACTTGACCAGCCGACGCGTGGTTCAACGCTTGCCATGTCACGGAGCGGCCGCTAGCCTATTCACTGCAGGCCTAGGTGGCGGAACTGGCAGACGCAACGGACTCAAAATCCGTCGACCGCAAGGTCATCCGAGTTCGATTCTCGGCCTGGGCATTGCTTGCCGGACAGGGTCAAAGCCAACGGGGCGCTTCGGCGCCCCGTTGTGCGTTTCCGACCGTCCGGTTGTCCCGGACCTCCGCCAGGTCCTACGTGCCGAACAGTTGGTCCGGGTTCCAGACGAACGCGAACCCCTTGTCGTTGCGTCGGCGGCAGACCGTGCCCACGGCATCGGACCGAAACTGCCCGAGCACCTCGTCCATATCGTCCGTCGTCCCCTCGTCCACCGCTTCCACCGACTCCACATGGTCCACGGTGACGGAGATGACCTTCCCGCCGACGGCCAGCACGAGCGCCAGTTCGTTGTGCGACTGCGTGTACGTGTCGCGCGCCTCGGCGAACAGCCGGCGCACCTCGCGCAGTTCTCCGGTGCGGGTACTCTCGATCAGCGCGAGCGCCTTGTCGGCGTGCCCCTGCGCCACGTACTCCAGGGCGGTATCGGCGATGGCGTGGATGACGCGATGCGGCGCGTCGAACTGGCTCATGATCGCGCCAAACGCCATGTCGTCCGACCGAAAGGCGTCGTACCACCGCCCGAACGCACACTTCGATGGATCGCGCGCCAGTGCGAAGGGCGTGTGATCGCGAATCGCGAGCTCCAGCGCCTCGAGCCAGCGCACGTGGTCCTGCTCACGCGCATTCAGCATCGAGATCATTTCGTCGAGATCCTGCAGCGCCGAGTGCATGTTCAGCCGCAGCCGCAGGTCGATGAGCGGGATCGCCTGCCCCCGAAAGAGCATCAGGCCGCGCGCGTAAGGAGGCAGGAGGGGAACCGAGTGCCAGCGCGGCACCTTCACGATCTGCTGCACGTACTCCGCGGAGATCGCCAGCCGCATGTCATGGACGCGGGCGATCACAAATGGGAGCGTTCCGGATGCCTGCATATCGAGTGCTTCCCCCGCGGAGAGTAACCAAGAGCGTCATCAGCAGTATCGGCGCCGTTCCGGCGAACTGTACCGGCGGCCGGGCCGGAGCGTGCGTCCGTCACTCGCCAGGCCGGGAACGAACGAAGGCCGCCCTCGCAGGCGACCTTCGCTGTACATCTCCCACCGGTACTCCGCCGCGATCGTCCTACGGCTTGAAGTTCGGGTTCGACTCCTTTTCCTCACGCGGGGTCACGAAACAGACGGCGCGCCCCGTCATATCGTCGGTCGCACCGGGCGTGCCGGCCGCCGCCCACCGGCGGAAATCGGCAAGGCGGCGCGCCTCGAGCCACAGCTCGATGCCACGCTCACGCTTGAGGGCCGTCCAGGCCTCCGTCGCATTCGTGGCGGTCCACGGAGCAAGGTTCAGCGCCACGCGGTGACCGTTCACCAGGGTCATCGCCCCCGTCACGTCGCCCCCGACCAGCTTCGCCTCGGCTTCGATGAGGCGCATCTCCCAGCCGGTCGTCAGGTTGATCGGCGAATCCTTGGCCGCAAACTTCATCTCGAAATACCAAGGCACCTTCCCCAGGTTGCCGACGGCCGCGTCGCCGACCGGGTTCTTGGGATCCGAACCCCATGCGACGCGCGGGTCCTTGCTCGCCGTGTAATAGGCCTCGTAATACGTGCCCCACACCGTATGCGCACGGTAGGGGGTGTTGGCCGTCGCCCAGTAGATGCGGTTGTACTGATCCGCGTCGATGGCGTTGTACGGCATCTTGTAGGCGTACGTGTTCGCGAGGCCCGCGGCGTCGGACACCGCCCCCGCAAGATCCTTCTTGAGCAACCGCACCGATGCGCGCCCGGCCTTGGCCGCGTTGAGCAGCGTGGTGTTGTTCTGGCTCGTCGCCACGGTAATGGCTTCGGAGAACGCCGCCTCGGCGCGCGTGAGGTACACCGAGTAGTCCTGCTTGGCACTGCCATCGATCACGCCGTCGCAGAAGTTCTCGGCGAGCACTCGATTGGAGTAGCCCACCCACACCAGCGCCTGCAGATACTGCGCGTTGGTGGCGTAGGTGCTGCCAAGCACGGTCTTGATGCGGGTAATGGCCGACTCGGAGGTCCAGCGGGCGCGCTGGGCGAGTTGCCAGTGCGTGCCGGTTTCGTCGTCCACCAGCTTGCCGCCCTGCTGGGACGGGGTGATGCCGAAGCTCCCCGTGGACCCGGCCGGATGGAGCTCGCGGGCGACGGCGGCGCCGGTGTAGGACAGCCAGTTCAGCGCTTCGGCCAGATCGCGGCCGGCGCCGTTGACGAGTGCCGGAAACGCCGCCTTGTCATCCAGGAACGTGGCGTTCACCGGCCCGGGGTTCGTCACCTCGAGACTGCACGCCGAAAGCAGGAGCACCGTGGCGGGCCACATGCAGGCGCGCAGACACGAGCGCAGGGAAGTCGTGATCGTCATGGTCGTCTCCCCCTTAGAACGAGACGCGAACGGACGCTGAGAACGTCGCGGGCGCTGGAATGTGTTCGGAGATGTAGCGGACGGCGGCATTGAACCCGCTGTTGCCCGACTGCTCGGGATCGAACATCGGCATGCCGTAGTTCTTGCGGAAGAAGTTCTGTGCCGTGAACACGAACATGCTGCTGGTCGTGCGCGGGATCAGCTTGCCAAGCGGCACCGACATGGTGAAATCGCGGATCTTGAAGAAATCCGCCGGGAAGATGAACATGTCCTGCTTCACATTGGCCGGAACGCAGGTGGCGCGTTCCCAGGCCGTAATCGGCTGGCTGGCGGCCAGCGCGTCATACGCGCGGAAGCAGGTGGGCCACTTCACGGACCGCTGGAGCGCCTGGAACGATGCGTCCTCGTTCATGAACGCGCCGCCCTGGTACTCCGCGCGCACCGAGAGCGTGATGTCGCGCCACGTGCGCACGCTCACGGACCCGTTGATGATGTGCGTGGGCTGGCTGGGGCCGAACAGGTAATTGCCCACGGTGTCCGGGATGGCACCCATCTCGTCGTGGTTGCGGATCAGCTTGCCGCGCATGACCGGCACCTGCTGCCCTTCGATGGCCCAGCCGAAGCTGCCCAGCGAAAAGGCCGGCGCGCCGCCCAGGCTCACGAGCTCGCTCTTGTTGGTGCTCAGCGCGAGCGACGTCTTGACCGTGGCGTACTTGCGGTCGAGCGGCGTCCCCGACACGGACAGCTCAATCCCGTGCTTGGCCAGCTTGCCGACGTTCTCGAGCTGCGACCCGCCGAAGCCCTCCGAGGGAATCTGCCGGACGGGGAAGAGCGCGTCGCTCGTCTTGGCGTTGAAGTACGTCAGGTTGACGCTCGCCCGGCCGTCCAGCAGGGTCAGGTCGGTGCCGAGCTCGATTTCCTTGGTCCGTTCCGGCCCAAGGTCCGCGTTGCCGACGTTGTTCGGACGGAAGGCCGGCAAGCCGCCCCAGCCGACCGGATTCCAGGTCTGCACGGCGTCAAAGGCACCAGGAGCGCGCCCTGCCTCGCCGTACGCGGCACGCACCTTGGCCGTGGCCGACGGCCAGCGCCAGAACTTTTCTTCGCTCGCCACCCAGCTGCCGCTGATCTTGGGATAGGTCTGCAAGCCGAACTGCTTGCCGAAGGCGCTGTTGCCGTCAATGCGCACGCCGGTGGTCACGAAATAGCGGTCCTTCCAGCCGAGCAGTTCCTGCAGGAAGGCGCCGCCGGTGACGATGGTCTGTCGCGTCTCGAAGGCGTTCTTGGTCGCGGCGCTCGACACGGTCGGGACGCCGGGGCCGGGGAAGGTTTCGCCGTACGCTTCGGCGTTGCTCACCGCGGACGAGACGTACTGCGTGCCGATGGACGTGGTGCTGACCAGCTGGTTGGCGAAATGATGCTCGTAATTGTTGGCCCAGTCGACGCTCAGCGTGAGATTCTGCCAGCGCTGGTCACTGATGATCCCCTGCGGTGCGGCGACGAATCCGTACGGACGGAGGTTCCGGTTCTCCACCGCCGCGCGGTCGAGGCCGATCGTGACACGGCTGGACAGTGCCGGGATCGGCGTCCACGTGGCCGTGGTGCCAAGGATCAGGCGGTCGATCCACGTATGGAGCTGGTACGAGAGCACCTGGGCGATCTTGTACGTGGAGTCGTTGCCGAAATAATTGCGGTCGCGGCGGAACGCGTTGAGCGTGAGCCCCGAAGCGTTGTTGCCCGCCGGGGTGTTCTGCAGCGCGTCGTTGGAGTACGAGCTGTTCCAGTTCACCGCCAGGTTCTTCATCGGCGCGAAGTCGAAATTGGCGCGCAGATTGAACTTTCGCTCGTTGTCGAGCGGCATCACGCCCTGCGTGTTGTCGCCGGCGAACGAGAGGAAATAGCGGGTGTTCCCGGCCGTGCCGCCCGAGACCTGCAGCGACGCGCCGTTGCGCTTGCCGTCGCGCAGGAACGGATCCATGTACAGGTACGGCGCGTCGTCCGTGCCGAACTGCTGCAGATGGTTGAAGCCCGTCGTGGCCTGCACCTGCCAGCGGGCCGCACCGGCCGCTCCGCGACGGGTGAAGATCTGGATCACGCCGGCGGCGGCATCGGTGCCATACAGCGTCGCCGCCGCGGCCCCCTTCACCACTTCAATCCGGTCGATGTCGTCGGGGTTGATGTCGTTCAGCGGGCTGGCATTGACGTGGCCGCTGCGCAGGTCCTGGCCAGCTTGTGACGACACGTTCTTCGGGTATTCGTCACTGCGCAGGCGGACGCCGTCGATATAGATCAGCGGCTGGTTCGTGAGCGCCACGCTGGTCATGCCGCGCAGGCGGATGGCCGAGCCGGCGCCCGAGTTGCCCGACCCGCCCGTGACGTTGACGCCCGCCATCTGGCCGGTGAGGATCGATGAGACGGACGTCGGGATCGACGGCGTCTCGTTGATCTTGACGGAGCCAATCGAGTTGCCGACTTCGCGCATGCGCGCCGCACCGGCGGTGCCGGTGACCACCACTTCGTTGAGTGACACGACTGCCGTGTTGAGCGCGAAATCAGCACGCGCGCCCTCGGCCGTGACATTCACGACCACGTCGGTGGGCTGATAGCCGAGCGCGCGCGCCCGAACCGTCTGCTGGCCGAGCTTGACGCCGCTGATGGTGTAGTTGCCGGAGTTGTTGGTCATCCCTCCGGCTTTGGTGCCGACGATGAAGACCTGCACGGACGCCAAGGGCGTGCCCGATGCGGCGATGGTGACCCGGCCTCGCACGACGCCTGAGCCGTCCTGCGCGGTGAGCGGGAGCAATGGAACCAATACGGCTATCGCCAGTGCGAACGCACCAACGCGCGTAGACCATCGAAGGCTACACATCAATCACTACCTCATGGGGTGGGTGTGATGCTTCGGTTCGCCGGAGCACCGCGGGGGGAGCGCCAACCGGGTCAACGACACGCAACATCGAACGACAAGCAGGGAAAACGCCCGACATTCCGTCAGCAGGACCCGCACAACATGTGGGGGGATCCGCCGGATGGCTAGGTGCGTGACGACGGCATCGCGCCAGCAGTAGATTCCGCTTCCACTCTTTCGAGTCCCATGGCTGACCTCTTCGAGTTCCTTGAGCGAACCGGCATCGCGTACGAGCGTTGCGACCACCCGGCCGTGTCCACGGTGGCCGATGTGGAACGCCTGGTGCCAGCGTTGAATGGCGCGCGCACCAAGAACCTCTTCCTGCGCGACAAGAAGGGCGGGCGACATGCGCTCGTCGTCGTGGCTGCGGAGAAACCGGTCGATCTCAGCCGGCTGGCCGCCGGGATCGGGCTCGAACGCCCCAGCTTTGGATCGCCCGAGCGGTTGCAGAAACATCTGGGGATCGCCCCGGGTGCGGTGTCACTTCTTGCGCTGGTCAATGACGAGCGTCACGCGGTGGAAGTCTTCATCGACCGCGACCTGTGGCAAGCGAACGCCCTGCAGTGCCACCCGCTGGTGAACACGGCGACGCTGGTGGTCTCGCGGGACGGTGTCGAACGGTTTCTCGGGGCCACCGGCCACGCGTTTCGCCTGGTGGACGTGCCGCCTCCGGTCCCGACGGCGCCGGCCTGACCCCCGCGCGTCGGTCGCAGCCGCCGCGCTACTTGTACGTCGGATCCTCTGTGCCAAAGTCTCCCGGCCGCGTCGGCTGGAAGTTCAGGTCGATGGCAAGGAAGACGAGCCGCGTAAACGGGTACAGCGCCAGCGGCGTGGCCACCACAAGCGCCACCGCGATCCACTGCATCAGTTCCCACGACGGGTTGGGCCAAGTGGCGACCAGCATGATGGCCCAGAGCGCAGCGGCCACGAACTCCGCGATACCGAGATTCACGACGTAGCCACCCACGAAGTGATCGGGTTCTCCCCGATCGGGGCGCAGGCTGCAACGCGGACAGGCCGCGGCCAGGTGCAGCCAGCCGTGCATGATGCCATGCGACCCGCAGGCCGGGCACTGCAGTTTGACGGCGCGCGCGATGCGCGTCAGTGGTGTCGCGAAAGTCGACGGGCTAGTGGTATGATGCAGAAGTTGCTTGCATAATAGTCCTGGCGGTGGTATGGTTCATACCATGCCACTGCCTATACGAATCATTCGGCTGCAGCGCGGGGATCGTCAGGAGCTGGAGGAGTGGGTGCGG
>CANNKR010000186.1 GCA_947504615.1 Gemmatimonadota bacterium
CAAGCCGCGTTCGTCGCCGTATTCGTTCCAGGGGCTCGGCAAGCACGGACTGGAGCTGTTGCAGCTCGCCAAGCGCGAAACGGGGCTCGCCATCGTCACCGAAGCCATGGATGATGAAGGGGCGCATCTGGTGGCCGAGTACGCCGACTGCATTCAGATCGGCGCGCGCAACATGCAGAACTACTCGCTCCTCAAGACGGTCGGCCGGCTGCGCAAGCCGGTGCTGCTCAAGCGCGGCATGGCCGCCACGGTGCAGGAACTGCTGTTGAGCGCCGAGTACATCCTCTCCGAAGGCAACGATCAGGTGATCCTCTGCGAGCGCGGCGTGCGCACCTGGGACCCCTCCTCGCGCAACATGTTCGACCTCAACTGCATTCCCACGGTGCAGAAACTGTCGCACCTCCCCATCATCGCCGATCCGAGCCACGGCACGGGGATCCGCGACCGGGTGACGCCAATGGCACGGGCCGCCGTGGCCGCCGGCGCCGACGGTATCATCATCGAGGTCCATCCCGACCCGAACAGGGCCCTCAGTGACGGGGCGCAGTCGCTCTTCCCCGACCAGTTCGCCGATCTCGTGCGGCAGCTCCGCCAGATCAGCGAGGCCATCGGCCGCAGCATCTCGGCGCTTCCCGCGCACACATGATGCGCCCATGAGAAGCCCGACCGTGCGGCACCCCGGGGCGCGCCGCAGCTGGCGCGCCCTTGGCGTTCATGCCCGCGTGCTCGCCGCCGCAGGATGCCTGATGCTGATGCCCTGGGCCCGGGCTGCGGCGCAGGCCGCGGACGACACGACCGCCGCGATGGCCCTCTATCGCAAGGCGGCGTCCCGATTCGCGCTCGCGCGCACCATCCGCGCGGGCTTCGAACAGACGCTCATCAGCCCCATCAGCAAGACGCCCCGGATCTCTCGCGGCGAACTGCTGCAGCGCCCGCCGGCGCGCTTCGCGTTCCGTTTCTCCGACCCGGCCGGCGACGTGGTGGTGGCCAACGGCGAGGCGCTCTGGGTCTACCTGCCGAGCACGGCCAAGGGACAGGTGATGAAGCTCCCGCGCCAGGTCGGCGGTGCCTTTGACGTCGTGGCCAGGCTGCTCGCGAACCCGGGCGACAAGAATCAGGTGCGCGTCGTCCCCGAGGCCGACATGGTGGGCGGCGAGCGCGTGCGACTGTATGCGCTGACTCCGCGCGCCGAGGGCGCGCCGTTCCAGTCGGCCAAGGTCTGGGTGGGGGCCGACGCCCTGGTGCGGCAGATCGAGATCGAGGAGCCGGGCGGCCTGCGTCGGCGGCTTCGGTTCACGAACATGCGACTCGGGGTCGCGCTGCCGAAAAATGCGTTCGTCTTTGACGTGCCCCCCGGTGTGCGCATCGTCGACCCGGCGGCCTTGATGGGCGGCGGAGTGCGCAAGCCGTAGCTCGTCTCCCGCGGTCACCCGCGATTATCGGTTCAGCGAGTGATCCTCGGCATTCGTAGTCATTCATCGGCCCCCGCTGCACGTCGTAGTTCCTGATACCTGACGCCGAGGCACGCATGCGCCGCTTGGTCCGCTCGCTCGCCCTTTCGCTCCTCGCCTTCCCCATCGTCGCGGGAGCGCAGGCTCCCGAACTCTGGCGGCAGGTCGAGATCGTCCGCACCGCGCATGGCGTCCCGCATATCCGCGCGGAGAACCTGCGGGCCGCCGGGTACGCGCTCGCCTGGCTGCAACTCGAGGACTACGGCCCGCGCACGGCGATGAACATTCTCCGGGCCGCCGGCCGCATGGGCATGGTCTTTGGTCGCGACAGCATGGAGCAGGATTTTGCCGCGCGACGCGCGCGCCGTCGCGCCGTGGAACGCTATCCGCAGCTCGAACCGAACACGCGCGAGATCTACGATGGGTTCGCGCTCGGGCTCGACCGCTACATCACGCTGCATCCGGATGAGTATCCTGCGACGATGCCTGTCGATTTCACCGGCTACGATGTGCTCGCCGGCGACATGGGAGAGCCCGCCTACGCCTTGGTGCGCCGCTTCCTCTCCAAGCTCGATCCCAGGCAGTTCCCGCCCGAAGCCAACCGTCGCGGCGCCCCGGGCGAAGGGGACGAAGAACTGACGAGCGACAATGTCGGGTCCAACGCCTGGGCGTTCGCCCCCAGCCGCACCAAGTCGGGCAAGGCGATCCTGCTGCGCAATCCGCACCTCGTCTGGACCTCCGGGTATTACGAGGCGCACATGACCGTGCCGGGTCACTTCGACTTCTACGGCGACTTTCGCATCGGCGGCCCGTTCGCCGTGGTCGGCGGCTTCAACCGCAACCTCGGCTGGTCCACGACCAACAACGCGCAGCGGCTGACGGAGTTCTACTCGCTCGACGTCGATCCGGCCAAGCCGGATCACTACCTCATCGACGGCACCTCGCTGGCGCTGACCCGCGAACTGGTGACGGTGAAGTTCCGCAACGGAGCGGGCGCGTCGTCGGAGACGCGCGAGTTCTGGTCCACCGCCGCCGGGCCGGTGATCCACCGCGCAGGCGGAAAGATCTACATCCTGAAGACCGCCAACGACGGCGAGTACCGCGGGGGCGAACAGTTCCTTCGCATGATGCACGCGACCTCGCTGGCCGAGTGGAAGTCGGCGATGCGACTGCGCGGGCGTGCCACGTCGAACTTTACCTACGCCGACAAGGCCGGCAACATCCTGCTCGTCTGGAACGCCGCGCTGCCGCTGCTGCCGCACGCCACGGGGGGCGACACACTGGCGATTCCCGTCAAGGTCACCAGCGACATGTGGACGCAGTACGTGCCGTGGGATTCACTGCCGCAGTTCCTGAACCCCAAGGGCGGCTACGTGCACAACGAGAACAGCTCGCCGCACTTCACCAACGTGCGCGAGCCGGTGGACACCAACAACGCATATCCGAATTTCGAGAAGCCGTCGCTGTCACTGCGCAGCCAGCTGGGGCTGCAGCTGGTGGGGGGCACCAACAAGGTGAGCCTCGAGGACGTGGTGACGCTGAAGCACAGCTACCGCATGCTGCTCGCCGACCGCGTCAAGCCCGACCTGCTCGCCGCCGTGAAGGCCACCAACCCCACCGGCGACGTGGCCGCCGCGCTCGCCATGTTCACCGCGTGGGACAACACGGCCGCCCCAGACAGCAAGGGCGCCATGCTCTTTGAGACCTGGTGGCAGCGCTACGGAGCGGGCATCCCCGACTCCCTGCGCTACACCAGGGCGTGGACGTCAACCGACCCGATGCGCACCCCCTACGGACTGTCGCAGCCCGCCAAGGCCGCCGAGGCCTTTGCGTGGGCCGTTGGCGAGACGGCACGCCGATACGGCGCCTATGACGTGGAGTGGGGCACGGTGCACCGTGTGCGCCGCGGCACCGTGGACGTCCCGGTGGGCGGCTGCGCCGGCACGCTCGGCTGCTTCCGTGTGCTCAACTTCGCGCGCGATCCCGACGGCAAGCTGTCGGCCAATGGTGGCGACGGCTGGATTCTCGCCGTCGAGTTCGGCGACACACCGCGCGCCTACTCGGCGCTGGCGTACGGGGAAAGCCCGCGGCCCGAGTCACCCTGGTTTTCCGACCAGGCGGCGCTGTTCGCGCGCGGCGAGCTGAAGCCGGTGGCGTACGATGCCAAGGACGTGGATGCGCAGTCGGTGGTGCGCTACCGGCCGGGGGAGAAACCGTAGCCGGGACCCGGAACGACGGGTCCTACTTTGTCGCGGTATCCGCCGGGATCCGCGCCAGCAGTTGCTTGGGGTCTACCGCGGCGCGCAGCAGGCTCGCCGCCCGCTGGACCACCTTGTCGTTGCGCACGATGCGGCGTCCCGCGAACGGCAGCCCGAACGCCTGGCGCGCCAGCTCATTGCCGAGTTGCCGGTCCACCAGGGTGGTCGCTCCGTCGAACGCCGCGCGCGGCACGTCCACGCCGCGCTTCGCTGTTGCCGCGAACAACGCGTCCCGCATCGACGCCGTCACCACGAACGCCGTGTCCTTCACCGCGCCGCGCCGAACTTCGGCCGCCGCAAAGTCGTTGGCCGACTCGCGGTACGTGGCCGCCGCCGCGCCCAGGGCCAGGATGAACGCACGCTCGCCGGGGAGCGGCATCGAGTCACCAGCCGAAAGGTCCGGCGAGATCCCTCCCCCGCCAAACACCTTGCGCCCACCGTCCGTCTTGAACACCGGACGTTCGGCCCGGTCGTTGATGATGCGCGGGGCCGAGTCGGCCCGCGCCACGCGGCTGATGCTGCGTCCCGACGGCGTGAACCAGCGCGCCGTCGTCAGCTTGAGTCCGCCGCCGCCTTCGAGCTCGAAGACGTTCTGCGCGCTCCCCTTGCCGTACGAGGTGCGCCCGAGCACCAGCGCGCGATCGTGGTCCTGCAGCGCGCCCGCCACGATCTCGGCGGCGCTGGCCGTGCCCCCGTTCACGATGACGGCCACCGGGAGTCGCGGCCACCGCTGGGGCGTGCTGTCCACAAACACCATCTCGCGCTTCTGTCCGCGGGAGCGCACCTCGACGATTTCCTGCCCCCGGTCGAGAAACATGTCGGCGATCGCCACACCCTGCGTCAGCAGACCGCCGGGATTGTTGCGCAGGTCGAGGATCAGCGACTTCGCGCCGGCGTCCACCAGCGAATCGACGGTCCGCGTCACTTCAAGCTGCGCGGAATCATTGAACGTCGACAGCATCGCATAGCCCACGCCGCCATCGAGCACCACCGCGCGGGTGACCGACGCCACGTGGATCTCGCCGCGCTCGATGGTGAATGGGACGCGCGCCGAGCCGCGCTCCACCACCAGGCGCAGCTTGGAACCCGGCGGGCCGCGCATCGCGTTGCGCGCCTCCTCCATGGTCCAGCCCTTCATCGCCTGGCCATCGGCCTCGGCCAGACGGTCGCCCGCCTGGACACCGGCGTGCTCGGCCGGCGAGTTTGGCCGCACCGCCAGCACCACCACGAATCCCTCACGACGGTCCACCTGGATACCGACACCGCTGTACAGACCGGAGGTGGCTTCGGTGAGTTTCTTCAGGCGGTCGGGCGGCAAGTAGGTGCTGTTCGGATCGCCCAGCTCATCCACCAGCCCGATGGCCGCGCGACGCCACAGCTCGTCCACCGTGAGCGAATCGACGTAGCTGTCGCGCACCCGTTCCATGACCGCCGTCAGCAGGTGCGAGCCGTGAATGCTGGCCCGCGCCGGACCGCGCAGGGCGCGCTGCACCAGCCAGCCACCGCCGATGGCGCTGGCAGCAAGCGTGAGCAAGGTGATGATCAGGCGATTGCGGCGCACCGGGCCTCTACGCGTCGCGTGGCGAACAGGTTCCAGCCCGCATCAGCCCTGCACCTCGGGGCATGCGGCGACGACGACTCCCCAGACGCGGTCCTCGACCTCATTCACGCTACCCACCGCAGAGACGGCGACGATCGGCCCGCATTCGGGGTGGCTGACCTGCCACCCGTCGTCGGAAAACCGCGCGAAGGCGCCCGCCACCCGGTCGTGGAACGCCCGGTCGGCGCTCTCCATCCGGTCCGCCTCGCCGCGCCGGGCCGCCCGGGCCAGGCCGTCGCCCACGGGCAGCGTGAGCAGCACCGTGATGTCAGGCACGCGCCCACCGGTGGCGAAGGCATTGGCCTCGCGCACTTCGCGCTCGGGGAGCCCTCGCCCCCCCACCTGATACGCATACGTCGACAGGAAGAACCGATCGAGCAGGACGACTTCGCCACGCGCGAGCGCCGGCCGCACCTGCTCGTCCATCAGCGCGGCGCGCGACGCCATGAACAGCAACGCCTCGCTGCGCGGCGGAATGGACGCCCCGGGGCGCAGCAGGAGCGCGCGGATCTCGTCGCCCACCGCGGTACCGCCCGGCTCGCGCAGCGTGCGCACGGCGACGCCGTGCCGGCCCAGACGCAGCGACAGTCGCTCGAGCTGGGTGGTCTTCCCGGCTCCCTCGACGCCCTCGAAAACCACCAGACGACCCGGCATCGGTCACCCGAGGGTGATGATCCCGCTGGCCGCGCCCTTCTTGATGCCTTCGAGGATCCACTGATTCACCTGCATCATGATCTTGTCGAAGTTTTCCTGCGCGACGATCATCCGCTGGTACAGGGCGTTCACCTGCACCTTCTGCAGCAGCTGCTCGAGCTCCTGCTCCATCTCGGCGGTCGGCTGCTCACCGCGATCGATCATGTGCGACGCCTCAATGCGCAGCTGCTCCATGCGCTGCAGGACAATCACGGCGTCCTTGTCGGCGCCCAGTGCGTCGTTCGCACGGCGCACGGCCTTGTACTCATCGCTCTGGCCGATCAGGCGGCCCAGTTCCACGGCACGTTCACCCAGCATCACGTCTCCTTGCGTCGGGCCACGACAAAACGCTCGCGACCGGTCAGATCCTTGTGAATGGCCACCTGCTGGTACGCCCCGGTGCTCTCCACCAGCGCCGCGGCCTCAGCCGCGCGCCGCGAGTCGACTTCGAGCGCGAGCAGCCCCAACGGTTCCAGCACGGGTACGGCACCCGTCACGATCGCCGAGATCGCCGCCATCCCTTCTTCGGCGGCGAAGAGGGCAAACGATGGCTCCCAGTTGCGCACCAGCGACGGCAGTTCCGGCGCTTCCGCGGGAGCAATATACGGCGGGTTCGCCACCAGCGCGCCCAGCCG
>CANNKR010000187.1 GCA_947504615.1 Gemmatimonadota bacterium
CCCGGTAGTACCGCATGACGGCGGCGGCGCCGATCGGCACGAGCAGCTGCATCAGCGAGCCGCCCGCGATGCCCAGCCACTCTCCGCCGAAGACCGCGAAGAACAGGTGCCCGAACTCGTGCGCGCCAAAGGTGATGCCACGAAAGACATGAAACGCGCCCGAGTCGCGAAACGGGATGATCGCCTGCCAGGCGAGCACCAGCAGCGCGCCCGCGCGCCACTGCCACCGGCGCCCGGCGCACCAAGCGCGCGCGTCGTCCTGCCACCCTGCAAACCCACCCTCGTCGTCGCTGGCCATGGTCGGCAAAGCTGACGCTCCGGCGGCACGGACGCCATACTATCCTGCACGGCGGCGCGTGGCATATACTCGCCACGGTGGGTTGCCGTCACGGCGGGTGAGGGACAGTTTGTTTACGTGTAAACTATTTGCGACGCGCCATCGGGGCGCGAGCGTGGAGGACGTCTGGGTCTGATGCGGCGCGCGCTGGCGCTCGGAGTGCTGATGGTTGCGGCCTGCGGCGGCCGCGACGGCCAAGGGCCGTCGACGATCAAGGAACTGACCGTCACCGCCGCGGCCTCGTCGATTGTCGTCGGCGCCACCACATCGGTGACGGCGACCGTCGTCGGTGTCGACGGCAACATCCTCCCCGGGTCGCACGTCGTCTGGACCTCGATAACGCCCACGATACTCGGCGTGAGCGACGCCGGCATCGCCACCGGCCTGCAACCCGGCGCGGGGACCGTGCGCGCCACCTTTGCCGGCAAGACCGCCGATGCCGCCATTCAGGTCACCAATCCGCCCATCGCGTCGCTCGCCTTCGACCGCGATTCCGCGGTGCTGACGCTCCCCGGCGGCTCGCTGACGCTGGTGCCGCTGGCCAAGGCCGCGAGCGGCCTCTCGATTCCAAATCCGACCGTCTTTTTCAGCGTCGACGCGCCGCGCGTGGCGTCGGTGACGCAACTCGGAGTCGTCACGGCGATCGCCGCCGGCACGGTCGTGGTGTCGGCCAGCGCCGACAACATCACGGCGAGCATTCGCATTCGCGTGGCGGCCAACGGATCGGCGACGGCACCGAAGATCACGGCAGTGACGGCGCTCGTGGCCGGCGCCCCGGCCATCATCACGGGCAGCGGCTTTGCGGGCTCCATTGGCGGCAACGCGGTGCTCGTCGAGGGGATCCCCGCGACAATCACCGCCGCCACCACCACGCAGTTGAACATCACGCTGCCGGTCGGGGGGTGGGCGTGCGAGCCCGAGCGCCCCGCCTTCATCCAGGTGAACGCCAACAACGAGATCGGCGTCGCCAAGGCGACGCTGCGCGTGGCCAACCAGCGTGCGCTCGCCGTGGGGCAATCGGTGGTGGTGAGCAGCGCCAGCGAGGTGCGCTGCAACGAACTCTCCACCACCGGCGGCTCGTATCTGGTGACGGTGTACAACCCGGCACGCGTGATGTCCGGCAACAGCGCCACGTTCACCCTGCGTGGCCTCCCCTCGATCGCGCGCACCGCCGCGGCCAGCGTGTCGGTCGCAACGGCAGACGCGACGGCAGACGCGACAGCGGCCGCCACCGCGGCCGCCGAGTCGCGCACGTTGCTCCGCCGCGCTCCCGCGTACCCAGCCATCGGATCGCCACGCTTCGCGCGCTGGCAGGAACTCGCCACCACGCAGCGCGCCAACGACACGCACGCGTCGGTCATGGAGCGCTCGCTGGCCTTTGCCCGCGCGGCGGGTTCCCCGATGGCTGGCTTGCGGCGGCTGCGCGCGTCGTCAGAAGAGTTGGCGACGCCGTCGTCCGCGGTTCCGGTCAATCAGGTGACGCAACTGGGCGCCATCTCGTCGCTCAAGATTCCCAATCTCGATGCGCCGAACTTCTGCACGGCGAACATCGCCATCGGCGCCCGCACGGCGTGGGTGGGGCAGCACGCCATCATCGTCGAAGACACGGCGTCGTCGATTAACAACACGCCGACGCTGCGGGGTCAGCTGGACTCGCTGTATGCGCAGGTGGGCCAGGAGTTCGACACGGTCATGTGGCCCATCCTGACGGCGAACTTCGGCAGTCCGCTGGCCATGGACCAGCAGCTCAGCCGCACCGGCAAGATCGTGATGCTCTTTTCGCAGCGCATCAACACGATGGCCAGCGGCGGCGTGGCGGGCTTCGTGGTGAGCTGCGATTTCTTCCCCACCTCGCAGGCGCCGAGCAGCAACGTGGGCGAATACTTCTACGCCATCATGCCGACCAGCACCGCCGCCGGCATCGGGGCGGGCACCAGGGATTCCTGGCTGCGCGGCATCCGCTCCACGATCATCCACGAGGCCAAGCACATCACCGCCTTCGGCGAGCGGATCGCACGCAACGCCGACTTCGAAGAGCTGTGGCTGGAAGAGGGGACGGCGCGGCACGCCGAAGAGTTGTTTGCGCGCTCCATCTACGGCGTGCCGTGGAAGGGCAACGTGGGCTACCAGGCATCCGTGTATTGCGACGTGCGCCCGGCGTCGGTCTCGGCGCCGCAATGTGCGGGCCGCCCCGTGCTGATGCTCCGCCATTTCGATGCGCTCTACCAGTTCCTGCAGGGGCCCGAGCCGTATTCGGTGATCGGGCGCGTCGCGGCGGGCGAGGGCACCTTCTACGCCACGTCGTGGTCGATGGTGCGGTGGATGGCCGATCACTACGCCACCAGCGAGTCGGCGTTCCTCTCGTCGCTGGTGCAGTCGTCGTCGAGTGGCGTAGCCAATCTCGAGGCGCGCACGGGCAAGGGGTGGGAGGAGATGTTCGGCGAATGGGCGCTGATGCTGTTCGCCGACGACTATCCGGGCGTCACCTTTGCCAATACGCGCCTGCGCTTCCCCACCTGGAACCTGCGCGATCAGTTCCGCGGCATGTGCGTCGACTTCGGGCCCTGCCAGAACCCGGCCAATACCCAGAACTTCTATCCGCTCGAGTTTCCGCTGGTCCCGCACCCGTTGTCGTTCGGCACGTTCAGCGAGACCACGAGCTTCCTGAACGCGGGATCGTTCAGCGCGTGGTCGCTCACCGGGTCACAGGCCGCGCCGCAATTGCTCGAGGTGCGCGCGGTGGGCGGTGGCGAACCGCCGAGTCAACTGCGCATCGCGATCGTACGTGTGCGGTAGACGGTAGACGGTAGACGGTGGACGGTAGACGGTAGACGGTAGACGGTGGTAACGGACGGCGTATTACGTAGAGCGTAGAGCGTAAAGCTTCTTTTGCAGTTTACACATCCCTCAGCGCCGCCATCGGCGTCTCCCGGAACACCTCGCGCCCGGTGAGCAGCCCAATGCCCACCGCCATGCCGAGCATCGCGCCGGCGATGGCCGCCGCCGGGCCCCAGGCAAACTGGAACGGCGCTTCGAAGACGAAACGCACCAGCGCCCACGCGCCGATCGTCGACAGCCCCATGCCGCACAGCCCGCCCAGCGAGCCAAGCAGGGCGTATTCGGTAAAGAGGATGCGCAGGATCTGCCGCTGCGTGGCGCCGAGCGTCTTCAGCAGCACGCTCTCGCGCAGCCGGTCGCGCCGCGTGGCGGCAACGGCGCTGAACAGCACCGGGATGCCCATCGCCAGGGAGAACAGGGCGAGGAAGCGGACCGCCAGCGACACCTTGTCGATGATGTCGGCCACCGTGCGCCGTACCAGCGAGATGTCCAGGCTCGACACGTTGGGATACCGCTCGACGATCGTGCGCTGCAGCGGCGCAATCTCCTTTTCGTTCGTCACCGCGGCCACGCCGGCCCACTGCTTGGGCGCTCCGCTGATCGCGGTGGGGTCGAACACGGCGAAGAAGTTGGGTTCGAACCGCCCCCAGTCGATCTCGCGCAGGCTGGTCACCGTGGTGGCCACGCGCACGCCCTGCACATCCCACTCGATCACGTCGCCGAGATTCACCTTCAACTGCTCCGTGGCGAGGTCGCGGTCCAGCGACACCTCGTGCAGCGTGTCGGCGGCGGTGTGCGGCTTCAGCCAGGTGCCGGCCACCAGCTTCTCGGTGACCACCATCGTGTCGCGATACGTGGACCGATACTCTCGGCGCAGCCCCCAGTTGCCGCGCGACTGGCCCGCCATGCGCGCATGCTCGGTGATGTCGTTGCCGTTCACCTTGGCGATGCGCATCGTGATGATGGGCGTCATGGAGATCAGCGGATGCCGGCCGTCGCGGATGACCTGTTCCACGCCCGCGCGCTGGTCGTCCTGGATGTCGAACAGGATCAGGTTGCCCCGGGACGCGGCCGCCGTGACGTCGAACTGCTTCACCAGGTTGGCCTGCACCAGGTAGAGCGTGGTCACCAGGAAGCTGCCGAAGCCGAGCGCGATCACCACCGAGCGCGTCTGGTTGGCGGGTCGGTAGAGGTTGGCGATCCCCTGGCGCAGCACGTACGGCCACGCGGGGCGCACCAGCCGGCGCGCTCCCTCGCTGAGCAGCACGGCGGCGCTGTACAGCACCACAAGGCTGGTGCCGATGCCCACCGCGAACATCAATCCGCGCGGCACGGTGTCGGCGCGGCCGATGGCGAGCAGGATGACGCTGACGATCAGCGTCAGGTTCACGAGTTGCGTGGCGGGGTCGCGCAGCGACGCGCGCGTGAGGGCGGCATCGTCGCGGCGCAGCGCCTGCAGCGGTGATACGCGGCGCAGGGCGAGCAGCGGGCGCAGCGCGAAGACCAGCGCCACGCAGACGCCCACGGCGAGCCCCGTGGCGAGCGCCACGGGATCGAGCGCCACCTCGACGTTGAGCGGGAGAAAATCCTTCACAAGGTGCGGCAGCCCGAACTGAATCGCGACGCCCAGCGCGGCGCCAAGCGCCGAGCCCAGCAGCCCCATGGCCGCGGCCTGAATGACGTAGATGTACAGCACCTGCGCGCTGGTCGCCCCGAGGCAGCGGAAGACGGCGACGGTGTCCACCTTGCGCGTGACGAAGGCGTGCACGCCGCTGGCCACTCCCACGCCGCCGAGCAGCAGCGCGATGAGCCCCACCAGCCCAAGGAAACTGGCCATCTGTGAGATGGCCTGCGTGAAGTTCATTTCCTGCTGCACCACCGTGCGCATGCGCACGTTGGCCTTCAGCATGCGCGGGCGCAGCGGGGCAGCCCACTTGGGCGAGTTCACGCCGACGGGGAGCTTGACGAAGGCCTCGTACTCCGCGCGGCTGCCGAAGCCCAGCAGCTGCGTCTCGCTCAGCCAGGTGTCGGCAATGAAGACGCGCGGACCGATGGCGCTGGCGATCCCCGGGTCGCCCGGCACGCTCGTGAGCGCGCCGGCGATCTCGAACTTGGCGTAGCCGATGGTCAGGGTGTCGCCGACCTTCGCGTCCAGCGCAACCAGCAGCGTGGGGTCGACCAGCGCCACCTGCGCCTGCCGCAGGCGCGCCCACGCGCCGGCCGGCTCGGTGACGATCTCGCCGTAGAGCGGGAACTTGTCGTTCACCGCACGCACCTGGGTCAGGCGCGTGCCGCCCGTGCGGGCCACGAACGCCATGCTGCCGAAGGTCGTGACGCGTGCGATCGGCAGTCCCGTGGTGGCCAACGAGTCGAACGCCGAATCGATGGCCGTCGGAAACTTGGCGTGGGCGCTGAACGCGACGTCGCCGCCCAGCAGCGCGCGCGACTGCGATCGGATGGATTCCTGCGTGTTGGAGGCAAACGAGTCGATGGCCACCAGCGCGGCGACGCCCAGCGAGATGGACGACATGTACAGCAGCAGGCGCCGGCGGGCCGTGCGGCTTTCGCGCCAGGCGAGGCGCGAGAGCATGCCGAGGGCCATGCCGCTCACGCGGGGCCTGCGGCGTCCGCGCCCGTCATGCGGTCTTCCACCACGGCGCCATCGCTCAGCCGGATGACGCGCTGCGTCCGCTCGGCCAGCCCGATGTCGTGCGTCACCAGTACCACCGTGGCGCCTTCCTCGCGGTTGAGCGCCGTCAGCAGGTCGACGATGCGCGCCCCGGTGGTTCCGTCGAGGTTGCCGGTGGGCTCGTCGGCGAAGAGGATGCGCGGGCGGTTGGAGAAGGCGCGGGCGATGGCCACGCGCTGCTGTTCGCCGCCCGAGAGCTGGGTGGGGAAGTGATCCAGGCGGTCCCCCAGCCCGACACGCGTCAGCAACTCGCGGGCGCGGGCCGGTGCGCCGGCCTCGCCGCGCAGTTCCAGCGGTACCTGCACATTCTCGATGGCCGTCAGCGTGGGGATCAGCTGGAAGCCCTGGAAGACGAACCCGACTTTCTGGCCTCGCAGCAGCGCCCGGGCGTCCTCGGAGAGGTCGTGCAAGTCGACGTTGTCGATCTCCACGGTGCCGCGGCTGGGGACGTCGAGGCCGGCGAGCAGGCCGAGCAAGGTGGTCTTGCCGCTGCCCGACGGGCCGACGATGGCCACGAAGGTCCCCTGCGGGATGGAAAATGAGACATCTTTCAGGACGGCGAGACGCTGGGTGCCGCTCTGATATTCCTTGGTGAGGTCGCGGGCGACGAGCATGCGAATGGGTAACGGAAGAATTGTTGGCGCGGCGGCACTGCTGGCGCTCGCGTGCGGCGGTCCCGGGGACGGTGCCACGAAGAGCGGCGCCGTGGGTACGGGATCACCTATGGAATCAACCACGGCGCGTGGCGCTGCCGCAACAGACCG
>CANNKR010000188.1 GCA_947504615.1 Gemmatimonadota bacterium
ATCGCGGAACTCGCCGGCGAATCCGATGCCGGCGTTGTTGAAGCAGTAATCAAGGCGCCCGTGCGTCACCGCGACTTCCGCGATCGCGTCGTCCACCGCCGCGATATTGGTGACGTCGAGCCGCCTCGCATGCGCGGTGCCGCCCTGCACTTCGATGGACCGGGCCACGTCACGCGCGCCATCTTCATCGAGATCGGTCACCCACACGACCGCACCCTCGCGCCCCAGGCCAAGCGCCAGCGCCTTGCCGATGCCCGATGCCGCGCCGGTGATGAGCACCACCTTGTTTCTAAACATCAGGGCCGCCGTGGAGAGGACGCGGAGGAAGGTGCGCCATGGCTGCTGCCGCGGCAATACGGGGGAGAAAACCATCGGCCGCCTGAGAGGTGGATGGTCCCCCAGGCGGCCGGCAGGTTACTTCATCACGATCATTTTTTTGACGACCCGCTGGCCGTCGACCTCGAGCGCATACATGTAGATGCCTGAGGCCACTTCGTTGGAGCTGCTGCGGTACATGCCATTCCAGTACGCAGTGTACTGGCCGCACGACAGCAACACATTCTCTAGCGGCTGACCCCCTGCCACATTCCCCGTTCCACCCTGTAGTACGGGCACCGCGGCCAACTGCGCAAGCAGATTGTACACGCGGAGGGAGACTTTGTACTGGCGACCACCGTCGGCACAGGTCGGAAAATCACCGACTGTAAACGGGATCCGGGTCTCCGGATTGAACGGATTCGGAAAATTCTGACCGAGCTGAACTGCGGGTCGCTTGGACGTTCCCTGCGAAGTTGCCTGGGCGTTTCCAAGCTGTGGCATGAGGACTAGGGCCAGCACGAGTGCTGCCCAGCGATACCTCATCGTTACTCCTGGCGAACAAGATAGGTTCTGAGCGGTTCTCCTTTAAGGATACGTGTGGATGTGATTGGCCAAGGATCAAGCTAGGGGCCATTTCAGGGACTGTCAAGGAACGAGGCAACGGCCGGGTTATGGCGGTCCCAGTGAAAGACACGGCCGTCACCGACCCGGGCACTCACCCCGACCCGGTCGCACCCCTCGAGTATAGGGATCGAGTACTTCCGGCGGACACCGAGAATCTCCCGTATTTCACCCGGGGAATATACCCGGGCTTCCAGGGTCTTCTCTCGCAACGCCAGCACCACAGCCTTCCAGGCTTCCGGGGCCAGGAAGCGCTGCTCCCCGACCGGCACCACCCGCCCTTCCCGTTCGAGGAGCCGGATCAGCGCCGGCGTCCGTGGCCCGGCGACCGCGGACATCTCGGCCATCGACGGCGCCTCCCGGCCTGCGGTGGCAAGCATCGATTCGAGGACTTCGATGGCGATCCGATCCTCGGCCGAAAACCGAGGCGACCAGCCCGCCCGTGCCACCACGCCGCCGTCGGTGGTGATCAGGGAACGTGCGATGGCCGTGCGCACGACCCACTCCGCGAGTTCGGCACCCACACCGAGACGGCTGCGCAACGACTGCAACGGCGTGCCGCGGTCGAGAGGACGCGCTTCGTGCGACGCGTCCACGATGGCGAGAAGCGCCGCTTCGGCCGCGGCCAGTCGATGCCCCTCGACCAGACGATGCTCGGCCTCGATGATGCTCGGGACAAGCGAGGCGACTAGAGAGGCAAGCGAAGCGACCGGGACGCCGAGCCGGAGCGGGAGTGCCTGCGTGGCGAGGCCTCTCCCCCCTTCTTCAGCGACCATCCACTGCAAACGTTCGGCCGGCTCGGCCACGGCGTGCGCGAAGGGCGGCACCCGGCGAAAGGGCGGCCGCGAATCGGTGATGACGCCACCCCCGATCGTGGTCACCGGGGACGCCGCACGCAGCACAAAGCGATCCCCTCCGCGGGCCGTCAGAGGCTGGTCGAGCACCAGGCGAACCGCCGCCGTGACTCCCGGTCCCACGGGGCCACCGCGCGCCACGACGCGCGCGCCCACTTCGGCGGTGCCGAGGTGCAGGCGCACCCGGGTGCGCGCGCTCAGCACGACGCCCGCGTCATCAAACAGGGCAACATCGGCGCGCATGCGGTCGGACTCTGCCCAGTCGTCGCCGGCCCGCACGAGCACGACGCCGCGCGACAACACGTCGCGATCAACTCCCGCGACAGCGATCGCCACTCGCTGGCCCGCCACGCCGGCCGCCACGGCTTCGCCGTGCGACTGCACGCCGCGCACGCGCACCGTGTCGCCACCGGGGAAGACGCGCAGCACATCGTCGCGTGAGACGCTGCCACTCCAGATCGTGCCTGTGACGACGGTGCCCGTGCCCTTCACCGAGAATGCGCGATCCACCGGCAAACGGAACAGGTCGCCTGCGTCGCGTGCAGGGACCTCGCGCACCGCCACGGCGATCGCACGGCGCAGCGCATCCAGCCCAGCGCCCGTGCGCGCCGAGACGGGAATGATGGGCGCCTCGGCAAGCGGAGAATCAGCCAGCAGCGAGGCGACGTCATCGCGGGCCATCGCCAGTAACTCGTCGTCCACGAGATCCGACTTGGTGAGCGCGACGACCCCACCCTTGATGCCCAGGACGCCGAGGATGGCCAGGTGCTCGCGCGTCTGCGGCATCACGCCCTCGTCGGCGGCTACGACGAGAAGTGCGAGATCCACACCCGCGGCGCCGGCCAGCATGGTGCGCACGAAGGCTTCGTGCCCCGGCACGTCCACGACACCGATGGTGCCCACGCCGTCGAGGACGAGCGGTGCAAAGCCGAGTTCAATGGTGATGCCGCGCCGCTTTTCCTCGGGCAGACGATCGGTATCGACCCCGGTGAGCGCGCGCACGAGGGCCGTCTTGCCGTGATCGATGTGACCGGCGGTGCCGAGGATCACGCGTCGACCTCGTGCCGCTCCCACGCGACGAGCGCACGCAGCGGGCGCCCGCCGTCGGTGAGGTGTTCCTCGAGAAACTCGCGCAGCAAGCGCTGGTGTGCGCGCACCGATGGTTCGTCGAGCGCCGGCACCGACTGTTGACCGAGCCATTGGCGCAACGCGTTGCGCGCTTCGGGGGGAAGCGTGCGGGCTCCGGGCGCCAAGCGCGCGCAGTCCGCACACAGCGCACCGCCCGCCCGATGGTGAAAAGAGGCGGCCGCCTCAGGGGCGATAGCTGCGTGGCACGACGCGCAGTCGTCGAGCGTGGGCGCAAAACCCAACTCGGCCACGAGGCGCCAGGCGCCCCCGAGTGCCACGGGGTCGGCAGCTCCCGGCGGTGCCAGCCGGAGGGCGTCGAGCGCCTCGGTGACTACATCGAGCAGTTCAGGGTCCGACTCTTCGGGTGCGAACCGCAGCAACAACTCGGCCAGGGCCGCCGCGGCAGCAAACCGGTCGAGCGACTCGGCGAGTTCGGGACGCGATGCGGTCGCATCGAAGGAGTTCAGCGCGTGGAGATCACGACCGGGGAAGACGGTCAACTGCACCTCTCCACTCGCAAAGAGATCGAGCGCTGCGCCGAACTTGTTCTTGGGGCGTCGCGCACCGCGCGCGATGACCGACACGACACCCAGCTCCCGGGTCACGAGGCGCACGATGCGCGACGTTTCCCGATAGTCGAAGGCGTGCAGGACAAGGGCGTCGGTGGAGACGAGAGGCATACCGAACAGTAGACGGTGGACGGTGGACGGTGGACGGTAGACGGTAGACGGTAGACGGTGGACGGTAGACGGTGGACGGTAGACGGTAGACGGTGGACCTCATCGGGGCAAACTACGGCGATGACGGTTAGGGATGGCCTAGCGTGACTCCGATGCGCAGCACACGTCCGGGGGCCTGGAAGCCGAAGATGCCCTGATAGTTGGTGTTGCCGGCGTTGTCGATTCGCAGGCGTGCCACCACCGGCACACGCGCCCCGAGTGCAGACAGGCGCAGGCTGGCCGCAATGTCCGCGAGCGTGCGCGCCGGCATGACGACCGGCGCTGCCGGCCACACGGCGAAGTTCCGGTCGTCGGCGCGCCCGGTATAGGAGGCACCGGCGACGAAGTCGGCCCGCGATCCGAGGGCGCGCCCTACTTCGACCCTTCCCGAGTGGACCGGCCGACGAATCAGGGGCTGCCCGAGCACGAAGTTGGCGCCATCGCCGGTGTCGAAGCCGGCGTCGGTGACCCGCGTTTTGGTATACGACCAGTTCGAGCGCACATGCAACGCCGCGGGGAGGACGAACGCCACGACGGCCTCGACGCCGTCTGCGTCGGCGCCCGCGACGTTGAGATAATTCGGCGCGGCGGGCGAGGCCGTCGCCGTCGTGTACTGAATGAGGTCCCGGAATCGCTGCTGAAACGCCGTGACGGAAATCGTCGCACCGCCCACGATGCCATCGACCCCGACTTCACGACTCTGCGAGCGTTCGGGCACCAGCGCCGCGTTCCCCCGTACGTATCCGGTAGCAAAGTTCTCGAAGAAACTCGGCGCGCGAAACGCGGACCCGACGGCCGCCCGGAATCGCCACGCACCGGAGAGTTGCCACCCGGTCGCCAGGCGCACGGTGTGAAAGGTCCCGAAGGCGCTGTTGTCGTCGAGTCGCGCCCCGAGTTGATAGCTGCCACGGCCGGCCGCCGCACCGACGGCCTGTACATACACCGCGCGATCGTTGCGCGCAGCCACGAACGCTCCCGCATCCACGCCGTACTCACTCAGTGACCGAGTGAAAGAATGTTCGGTGTCACGCGACGTTTCCGCCCCGAGCGTCAGCGACTGCGTGGAACCGGCACGCGCCGTCAGGCGCACATCGGCCGAACGCCGGGTGACCGTGCCTCGCGAGAAGAAGCCGTAGAATCCCAGTGTGTCACCCACCGTGTCCGGTCCATCGTTGCTGCGCGGACGGTACTCGCCAGCGGCGAGGTTCCACGATGCGCTGAGGCGGTCTCCCAGAAGACGCCGGCCACTGAAGGCCAACGCCAGACGGTGACTGGCGTTCTCTGCGTTGCGATCCTGAACGGTCCCGTCGAACTCGGTCGGGTAGTTGTACGTGGCCGCCTCCCAGCGCGCACTGAGCGTCGCTTCCGTGCGCACGTCGGGCGACAGGCGCACCGACGCACCAGCCACGCGGCTCCTGTACGCATTGTTGAAGGCCAGGATACCATCGGCAACGCGATCGGCAAGCGTTGCCGTGATGGCCACGCGTGGCGCCGAGGCTTGGCCGCTGATGACGACGTCTCGCTGGCCATAACTGCCGCCGTCGAGTGCCAGTGCGACATGCGCACCAGACGCCGCCGTGCGCGACACGAGCTGTATGACGCCGGTCACGGCGTCTGCGCCGTAGAGGACGCTGGCGGGGCCGCGCACGATCTCGACGCGATCGATGTTATCGAGGGTGAGCGTGCCCAGGTCGACCGCGCCCCCGGGTTCATTCAGCGGCACGCCGTCAAGCAGGACACGGACGAAGTTGCCCTGCCCGCCACGCAGGAAGAGCGACGTCTGCGAACCGAACGATGACGTGGTGACGACGGTCGCTCCCGGCACGAGGCGCAGCGCATCGGCAAGGTGCGTGATGCCGCGCGCGCGCAGCGAATCGCCGAGCAGCACGGTGACGGACACGGGCGCCGCAACGGTGGTCGCCACGCGAGTGGCGGTCACGACGACGGGCGCAAGCTTGGGCGCATCGGATGACGTCGATTGTGCGATGGCGATGGCGGGGAACAGCAGAAGAAGCAGCAGGGATCGCATTGGGGCGTGCTCAGGGGCGACAGGCAATGGAATACCGCAGATGACCAGCAGGGTACAGGCTACAACGCACGACGTGCCGTGATCACCGCTTCCGCAGCGGCACCAGGACGGGCGCTCCCACGGCGGGATCACGCGAGATCACCAACGGCCAGTGGTATACGGGCTCGAGCACGTCGCCGCGCATGACGTCCGACGGCGTACCGGCGGCCGCGACGCGTCCGTGGTTGAGCAGCACGATGTGCGCGGCGAACCGCGCCACGAGATTGAGCTGATGGCTCACGAGCAGCACCGTCCGCCCCTCTCGCGCGAGCGCATCGAGCAGTTCGAACAGCGCCATCTCATGGGCGACATCAAGAAAGGTGCCCGGTTCGTCGAGCACCAGCACCTCCCCGCCCTGCGCGAGGGCTCGCGTCAGGCGCACGCGCTGCCATTCGCCACCGGACAGTTCATCGGTGCGACGATCCAGCAGATCCACCGCGCCCGTTCGCTCCGCGGCGGCGAGCACCTGCATGGCATCGCCAGGGCCGAGCGCGCTCCACGCGCCATGATGCGGGTAGCGTCCCAGCATCACGTAATCGCGCACGGGGAGCGGAAACGCGAGTTCCTCGCGCTGGGTGACGACGGCAAGCGTGCGCGCCAGCATGCGCCGGTCGGCCGTGGCCACGTTGACCTCGCCCACCCGCATCGTGCCGGCCGAGAGCGGCACCTGGCCGATAAGCGCGCGCACGACGGTGCTCTTGCCGCTGCCATTGGGACCCACGACCGCGGTCACGCATCCCGGACGCGCCTCCAATGAGGCGCCATCGAGCGCGTTGTCCCGCGCCCCGGGGTACCGCACCACGGCGTTCGACACGGTGATCACGAGACCTTCCGCAGTCGCACGAGGAAG